>NZ_KV791308.1:0-31526 GCF_001807865.1 Stenotrophomonas sp. HMSC10F06
CCAGCGCGGCGCGCGTGGCCGTATCAGCGCAGGCCTGCAGCGCCCACGGCGAGAGCGCGATGACGCGCGCTCCGGCGGCAGCGGCCGCACGCCGCAGCGGCGCATGCTGGCCACGCGGGCGCAGCGAGATCAGGGTCCAGGGCGCGACTTTCGTTTCGGTGTTCATTGCGGGCATTATGCGAGCCCTTCGTTGTGACGTGATCAACCAGATGTCCGCAACCGATTCCCTGCCGGCGCAGTTGTCCGCGCTGCAGCATGTCCTGGATGCCATGCCGCCGGTGGCGGCCATGCAGATCCGTGTCCACGACTATCGCGACGGCGTCCTGCACATCCATGCCCCGCTGGCGGCCAACGTCAATGACAAGGGCAACGCCTTCGGTGGCAGCCTGGCCTCGGCCCTGACCCTGTCCGGCTGGGCCCTGGTGACGCTGCGGCTGCGCCTGGCTGGGTTCGATGCCGATGTCTACGTGGCCGACAGCCACATCCGCTACCTGGCGCCGGTCTACGGCGATCTGCATGCGCAGGCCCAGGCGGATGCGGAAACCGACTGGGACAGCTTCCTGGCCACCTTCGCCCAGCGCGGCAAGGCCCGCATCAGCCTCACCGCCCGGCAGCCGGGCGAGGGCGACAAGGCCGCCGCTGAACTGAGCGGCCGTTTCGTGGCCTTCGCCAGGCGGTAGGATGGGCGCCTTGCCTATTGGGGAATTCGCATGCGTCGTACGCTTCAGATCCTGCTGCTGGCATTGCTCGCGCTGACCAGCGTGAGTGCCCTGGCCGCCGAGCAAAAAACCACCCGGAAGCAGCGCAAGGATCTGGAGGAAACCCAGATCAAGTACGACGCCACGATGCGCTGGGGCACCGTTGAAGACGCGTTGCCGTACCTGGACCCGGAATACACCCGGGTCCACCCGCTGACCGACTTGGAACTGCGCCGCTTCGAGCAGGTGAAGATCTCCAGCTATCGCGCCAGCGACAACGTGCCCATGCCCGATGGCCGGGTGGGGCGCACCGCCGAGGTGCGGGTGATCAACAACAACACCCAGGCCGAGCGCACGGTGCGGGTGCGGGAGATCTGGCGCTGGGACGCCGAAGACAAGCGCTGGCTCCAGGCCAACGGGCTGCCCGACCTCTGGCAGGACCGCTGACGCCCGCCCACACGGGGCTGGACGCCGATTCGCCCGCATGTGCGACAATCGGCGCCCGCTTATCGACCCGTGATCTTAGTGAATTACGAAGAGTTGCTGGCCTTTGCCGGCCGAAACCCGATGTTGTCGATGGCCCTGGTCGGCCTGACCGTGGCCATCATCGTGACCGAAGTCCGCCGTCTGTTCCGAGGCTTCAAATCGCTCAAGCCGGCGGAACTGACCCAGCTGATGAACGCCGGTGGTGCCATCGTGGTGGATCTGTCCTCGAGCAGCGATTTCGAGAAGGGCCATATCGCCGGCAGCCGCAATGTGCAGCCGAGCCAGTTCGGTCCGGAGCACAAACTGGTCGCCAAGGCCCAGCAGAGCCCGGTCGTGCTGGTCTGCCGCAGCGGCAACGCCTCCGAGACGGCCGCCAAGGCCTTGAAGAAGGCTGGTTTCACCCAGGTCAACGTGCTCGATGGCGGCATCCCGGCGTGGCAGCAGGCCGAGCTGCCGCTGGTCAAGGGCCGCAACTGATCCCCGTCGGATTGCAGCGCACGCCTTGTACGCGGCGCACAGCGCCCCCATCGCAGGGCATGTAACAATCCGTTTTTACAGCATTCATTTTTGGAGCAACAGGAAATGTCCGAAGAGAACACCAACGGCGCCGTCGCGCCGGTCGACGCCGCCACCGGTCCCTCGTTCACCGTCGAGAAGATCTACGTCAAGGACGTTTCGTTCGAATCGCCGAACGCTCCGGCCGTCTTCAACGACGCCGTGCAGCCGGAACTGCAGCTCAACCTGAACCAGCGCGTGCAGCGCCTGGGCGAGAGCGCCTTCGAAGTCGTGCTGGCCGTGACCCTGACCTGCAAGGCCGGCGAGAAGACCGCCTATGTGGCCGAAGTGCAGCAGGCCGGCGTGTTCGGCCTGGTGGGCCTGGACCCGCAGTCGATCGACGTGTTGCTCGGCACCCAGTGCCCGAACATCCTGTTCCCGTACGTGCGTTCGCTGGTGAGCGAGCTGATCCAGGCCGGTGGCTTCCCGCCGTTCTTCCTGCAGCCGATCAACTTCGAAGGCCTCTACGCCGAAACCCTGCGCCAGCGCCAGGAACAGGGCGAGACCTCGCTCGCCGATTCCGAGCCGGCCGGCAACGCCTGATCGGCGCTGCAGTCGTACGGATGAGCAAGCACGCAGACAAAATCGCGGTTCTCGGCGCCGGCTCCTGGGGCACTGCCCTGGCCAGCCTGCTCGCGCGGCACGGTCACCCGACCGTGCTGTGGGGGCGCGATGCGGCGATGGTCGAGGCCATCGACCAGCGCCACGAGAACACCCGTTATCTGCCGGGTATTCCGCTGCCCGAGTCGCTGCGCGCGACCACCGACCTGGCCGCTGCCGTCAAGGACGCCGCCTGGATCCTGGTGGTGGTGCCGTCGCACGCCTTCGGTGAAACCGTGCGTGCACTGGCGCCGCTGCGCCCGGCTGATGCCGGCGTGGCGTGGGCGACCAAGGGCTTCGAACCCGGCTCCGGTCGGTTCCTGCACGAAGTGGCGCGTGAGGTCCTCGGGCCGGACGTGCCGCTGGCGGTGGTGACCGGCCCGTCGTTCGCCAAGGAAGTCACCCAGGGTCTGCCGACCGCGATCACCGTCCACGGTGACGCGCCGGACTTCGCCCAGCAGGTGGCCGATGCCATGCACGGCCCGGCGTTCCGCGCCTACACCGGCGATGACATGGTCGGTGCCGAGCTCGGCGGCGCGATGAAGAACGTGCTGGCCGTGGCCACCGGCGTTGCCGATGGCATGCAGCTGGGCCTCAACGCCCGTGCCGGCCTGATCACCCGTGGCCTCAACGAAATGCTGCGGCTCGCCGCGGCGATCGGTGCCAAGCCGGAAACCCTGATGGGGCTGGCCGGCTTGGGCGATCTGGTGCTGACCTGCACCGGCGACCTCTCGCGCAACCGTCGGCTGGGCCTGGCCCTGGGCCGTGGGCAGACGCTGCAGGATGCGGTGCGCGAGATCGGCCAGGTGGTGGAATCGGTGCAGACCGCCGATGAAGTGATGCGCCAGGCGCGGCGTCATGGCATCGACCTGCCCATCTCCGACCGGGTGCGCGCCGTGCTGCACGGTGAGCAGACCCCCGAAGAAGGATTGCGTGCGTTGTTGGCACGCGAGCAGAAGCCGGAGTATCCGGACACGCTGTTCAAGTGAGGCACCCAAAACCCCGGCAGATGCCGGGGTTTTTTTGGGGTCTTCGTCCATTCTTTTGAGGCGCGACGGCGGATGGGTCGGGCGCTGGGCCACGCCAGAACGAAACAACCCGGCACGTGGCCGGGTTGTTTCGTGGCGTACCGACGAGGGTGTGGCCATGCCAACCGCAAAAAAACCGCGACGGCCGTGCAGGTAGAGCCGACCGTTGGTCGCCTGCTGTAAAAGTGAAGCCCGGCGTGAGCCGGGCTTCATGGCGCAGGGGAGAGAGACCGCGCCATCCAACAACGTACCGCGGTATTGCGTATCGCGTATTACCAGGTGAAGCGCGGACCGACGAACCATTCCTTGTCGCCGCCCTTGGCCAGCTTCACTTCGCCGGCCAGGCCCCAGTTCTGGTTGAGCTTGGCCTGGGCGCCGACGCGGCCGTAGAACTCGCCGTCCGGATTGATGCCGTGCTTCTTGCTGTAATCCTCGTAACCGGCCATCACGTAGCCTTCGAAGTTCGGGGTAAACGCGCTGCGCACGCCGACTTCGGTGGAGTAGCCGTTGAAGTCCGGGCCGTGCTTCGGGTCGAACTTCTGGTAAGCAACGCGGGCGACCAGATCGGTGGTCGGGGCGATGCCGTAGTTGTAGCCCACACCGACGCGCCACTGGTCGACGTCGTTGCTGCCGCGCTTGGTTTCCTGCGCGTTGTAGTCACCGAAGACATGGAAGTTCGGCGCCACGGCGACCGAGCCCTTCACCGCCCAGCCATCGGCGTCGCCGCCCTTGGCATCGGTGTTCACGTAGCCGCCTTCGACGTAGTTGTACGACAGGCCGTCGGTTGCCGACGCAGCGAACGGCAGTGCAGCGAGCAGACCCAGAGCAAGCAGGGAAGTCTTCATTTTCGGGAACACCTTTTTATTTTTTGGTTTTGTCCGCCAGCAGAGGAAGGGGGAATCGCTGCTGGCGACAGGTGTGAATTATCCGTTAGTCACCCGAATTAGCCCTGAATATCAAACTGAGCAGTACATAAATGAAGCGGCAACATCGGGAACTCTTCGTTCGCTATCTGCTACGCACGCGCACTCCGTCTCATGCGTAAAGCGCGCACACGACAGGACACCATCGCGATGACGTGCATCGCATGGGTATCGAAGAAAAAAGAGCGCGCGTCCGCAGGCGGACCGGGATCAGCGTTCGCCGTCGCGCAGGTAGTCGAACAGCTCGGCGTCGCCTTTCAGCCCGAGCTTCAACATCGCAACGCCTTTCTGGCGGCTGATGGTGCTGACGCTCTTGTGCAGATGGAGGGCGATCTCCTTGACCGTCATGCCGCTGCCAAGCAGCCGCAGCACTTCCACTTCGCGTGGCGACAAAGGACGGGCTCCGCCTTCCTCGACACTCTCCGTGCCGATTGCGTCAATGCGTTCCTTCAGCGACAGGCTGACGTAGGGCACGCCGCGCTGCACGGTCTGGATCGCCAGCGGCAGCTCATCCATCGAGGAGGTCTTGTCGACCAGGCCAAGCACGCCGGTCGCGACCACCATGCGCAGGATCGCCAGGTTGTTGGACACGCTGAGCATCAGCACCGGCAGCTCGGGAAAACGCCGGCGTATCATGGCGATCATCGCGAAGCCATCGGCCTGCGCGCCGCCGGGCATGGAGTAATCGGTGACCAGAACATCGCACTCGTGGTCGCCCAGTACGGTCATCAGCTCGGCCACGGTACTGGCCTCGGCCACCACCTGGCCAACGCCGCTGGACTCGATCACGGCCTTCGTGCCGATCCGTACGACCGGATGGTCATCGGCGATGATAATGCGCAGGGTCATGGACTAGTATTGCCTGTGAGGCAGCCGTCGGGCCGTGCCGGGATGGGGATGTCATTCTACGGAGATCAGGCAGCATGCGTACCCACGTCATTCGCTGGCTGGTTCTGTTCGTGCTCGCGATGGCGACGGGCATGCAGGTATCCGCGGCTGCGTCGCCTCCCTTGCCCCCCCACCAGAGCGAGTGGCTTGGCAGGCACCCTACCATCATCCTGGGCATGTACGACAGCGGTTGGCCGCCGTTCGAGTCCATGCAGAACGGCAAGCCGGTCGGCCTCGGCTACGACTACCTCAGCCTGCTGACCCGGCAGCTGGGGGTGCAGGTGCAGGTGCGGATGTATCGCGACTGGACCGAGGTTTTGGAGGCGGCATGCCGGGGTGAAGTCGATGTGGTGATGAACATCACGCTCACCGCCGATCGCACGCGCTGCATGGTCTACACCCGCCCCTACGCCCGGGCGCCACTGGCGCTGGTGGGTCGCCCCGGCGAAACCCGCGCATCGTCTGATCCTGACCTGCGCGGCCTGCGCGTGGTCACCGAGCGTGAGTTCGTCACCAGCGACGAAGTACGCTCGCGCTTTCCCGGCGCCCGGCGCGTGACCGCGGCCAGCACCACCGCCGCATTGGCCATGGTCGGCAGCGGCGAGGCCGACGTCTACATCGGCAACGCGTATGTGGCCACGACCCTGATCGCCGAGCGACGGCTGACCGATGTCAGCCTGCTGCGCCCCAGCGACCTGCCACCGGAGCGGTTGCACTTCGGTGTGCCCAACGCCAAGCAGCCCTTGGCTGAAGCGCTGGACATGGGCCTGGCCGCGCTCGCCGAGACCGAGCGCGAGCGCCTGGAACGGCGCTGGCTCCCGACCCCGCGATGGTCGGTGCAGTCGCAGGTGATCCTGGGCAATGCGGAGAGGCGTGTCCTGGCCACCCCCCTGCGCCTGGCCTTCGCGCCGAACGCGGCACCGCTGGCCTTCATCGACAGTGCCGACCGGCCCAGCGGTGTCTCGGCCGAGTACCTGCGCCTGCTGCGCACGGTAGGGGCGCAGCTCACGCGGGTGCCGGCGCACGACTGGTTCGATGTGCGCGAGCAGCTGCGCCGCGGCGAGGTCGACGCGATCATGGGCATCCCCAACGATTCGAACTACCTGGGCGACGGCTGGGTGTTCAGCCAGCCCTTCATCACCGTTCCCAACGTCGTGGTGACGGCCAGTGGCAGTGCGTCGGTGCTGGGCGTGCCCGATCTGGATGGCCGCAGCATCCTGCTGTCCGATCCGGAACGGTTGCGCGGGTATGTCCTGCAGCAGGCCCCCAATGCGCGCATCGTGCCCGCGCGCAGCGCCGAACTGGCGCTGGCACGGCTGGCCAAGGGAGACGCCGATGCCTACATCGGCAACCTGGCCGTCATCGATCGCATCGTGCGTGATCACTATCCCGCGCAGCTGCACGTGGCAGCGCCGGCGGGATTCAGCGATCGCCTGTCGTTGGCGGTCAAACGCCAGTACGCGCCGCTGGCCACCACGTTCGACCGCCTGCTGTTGAACATGAGCGCGCGCGAGCACGAAGCGATCCGCAGCGACTGGTTGTCGGCCGAGTACCGCAGCGATCTGGACTGGCGCAGGATCGCGCGCTGGGCGGTGCCGCTGGCCCTGGTGCTGCTGACCGCACTGCTCGTCCATGGGTGGGGGCACTGGCGCCTGCGCAGTGAGGTAGCGATGCGCCGCCGTGCCGAGCAGCGCTTGGCCGACGTCACCGACAACCTGCCGGCGATCGTCTACCAGGGCCGTCGCGAACGGGATGGCCGGCTGTCGCTGCCGTACATCGCCGGTGACACCGAAGCGCTGTTCGGGCTCACCGCGGCCGAGGCGATGGCCGATGAAAGCGCGCTGATCGCGCGCATCGACGAGCGTGATCGCGCCAATGTGCGCCAGGCCCTGGAAAGCGCCGCGCGTGACTTCGCCCCGTTGGACATGGAATTCCGTACCCGCCCAAGTGGCATGCTGCGCTGGGTGCGTTCGCGCGCGCTGCCCTATGACGCCGAGGACGGGGTGCTGCTGTGGAGCGGCTACTGGATCGATGTGACCGAGGCGCGCGCACAGGCCGACGCGCTGGCGCTGGCCAAGGCGGCCGCAGAGCGCGCCACCGCCGCCAAATCCGAATTCCTGGCCACGATGAGCCACGAGATCCGCACACCGATGTCCGGCGTGCTGGGCATGGTGGAGGTGCTCTCGCACACCTCGCTGGATGGCGAGCAGCGCCGCATCATCAGCGTGATCGAGGACTCGGCGCAGATGCTGCGGCAGATCCTTGATGACCTGCTGGACTACTCCAAGATCGAGGCCGGCGCGCTGTCCCTGCAACCGCATCCGGTCGCGCTGCGCGCATTGCTTGGCAACGTGCAGCAGCTGCTTGCCCCGCAGGCGGTGGCCAAGGGGCTGGAGCTGCAGATCCAGATCGACGACGCGCTCGCGGCCATGCACCTGGTCGATGGCATGCGCCTGCGGCAGATCGCATTCAACCTGCTCAGCAATGCCATCAAGTTCACGCGCGCCGGCGAGGTCGGCATCGCGCTGGAGGTGCTCGACGGTGATGCCGACGGCGCGCAGCAGCTGCGCCTGACCGTTCGCGATACAGGCATCGGCATCTCGTCCGAGCAACGCGAACGGCTGTTCGCGCCGTTTGTACAGGCCGACGCGGCGACCAGCCGCCAGTACGGTGGCACGGGGCTGGGGCTGAGCATCTGCCAGCGCCTGGTGGCGATGATGCACGGCACGCTGACGCTGCACAGCGTCCCCGGCGAGGGCACGCGCGTGGAGGTGCTGCTGACCGTACCGGTGGTGCCGGTGGACGAGCAGCCCAGTGCCGCCGAAGAACACACGGAGGCGGTGCCGTTGCCGGCCGCATTGCAGCAGCGGCGCATCCTGATCGTGGAGGACCATCCCACCAACCAGGCGCTGATGGGGTGGCGCATGCAACAGCTGGGCTTGCCACACGTGCTGGCCGAGAACGGGGAACAGGCACTGGCGCTGCTGGCGCGCACCCGATTCGACCTGGTGCTGACCGACTGCCGGATGCCGGTCATGGACGGCTATGCCATGACCCGCCGCATCCGCGAGCAGGAGCGTGACCGCGGCGGTGCCCGGCTGCCGGTGATCGCGCTGACCGCCAGCGCGATGGAGGACGATCTGCAGCGCTGCCGCGAGGCCGGCATGGACGATCTGCTGGCCAAGCCGGTCGCACTGGGCGCCTTGCGCCAGGCACTGCTGCAGTGGCTGCCGGACGGGGATGGCCCCTTGTCCGGCGCGGAGCAGGCACCGGGTGCGGATGACGCGCCGCCGGACCGGGCCGCGCTGGTGCGCCGGTTTGGTTCGGAGCACGTGGCCGGCGTGCTGATCGAGAGCCTGTGCACGGCCTCGGCCGAGGATCTGGTGAAGCTGCAGGCAGCCCTGGATGCGCAGGCCGGGCCCGCACTGGTGAATGTGCTGCACCGGCTGGTGGGGGGGCTGGCAACGCTGGGGGCCGACGCGCTGGCGCTGCAGGCGCGCAGCCTGATGGAACGCGTCGACGACGAAGGCGTGGCGGCGCACGCCGAGGCGGTCAGCGCATTCGATGCGGCGTTGCGCGCTTATCTGGTGCAGCTGCAGGCGTCCTGACCGGCGCCTGCCGGTCATCGCTGCTGCTGCAGATACTCGATCACCTGCCGCCGGCGCTCCGGGTCAGCAGTGGAGTTGACCATGCGCGTGCCCGGCACCGCCTGCGTGGGCGAGCGCAGGAACGCATCGAGGGTCTGTTCGTTCCAGGTCAGCCCTGCATCGCGCATCGCGTTGGAATACGGATAGCCGGCGACACTGCCGGCACGCCGGCCGATCACGCCATGCAGGTTCGGGCCGAACCGATGCACGCCACCCGGGCTGACGGTGTGGCAACCGGCACAGATCGCAAAGGCGCGCTGCAGGTCCTGCTGATGGGCCTGCTCCGGCGTCTGCGGGGTGCGCGAACACGCCGCCAGCAGCAGGCAGGCCAGTAACGGCAACGTCGATCGGAAAGCAGGGGCCATGGCGCCACGGTCACGTCCAACAGGACGCTCAGGATAGCCAGCGCGGCGGTGCCTGCCGCGCCTGATGGCCTGCGACCGGTGGTCGCAGGCCATGCCGATCACATCCCCGAGTAGTTCGGGCCGCCGCCGCCCTGGGGGGTCACCCACACGATGTTCTGGGTAGGGTCCTTGATGTCGCAGGTCTTGCAGTGCACGCAGTTCTGCGCGTTGATCTGCAGCTGTTCGTGCCCATCGCTGCCGACGAACTCGTACACGCCGGCCGGGCAGTAGCGCGCTTCGGGACCGGCGTACTCGGCCAGGTTGATCCGCACCGGCACGCTGGCGTCCTTGAGGGTCAGGTGGCTGGGCTGGTCTTCGGCGTGGTTGGTGCTGCTCAGGAACACCGAGCTGAGCCGGTCGAAGGTGAGCACGCCATCCGGCTTGGGATAGTTGATCTTCGCATGCTTGGAGGCCGGCTCCAGGCAGGCATGGTCCGGGGTGCTGTGGCGCAGCGTCCACGGCGGATTGCGGATGCCCAGCTTGGGCAGCAGCCACTGCTCGATGCCGGTCATCAACGTGGCCACGGTCTGGCCCTTCTTGAACCACTGCTTGAAGTTCTTGGCCTGCTGCAGTTCGGCATGCAGCCAGCTGGTCTCGAACGCCTGTGGATAGGCGCTCAATTCATCGTGCTGGCGATCGGCCACCAGCGCATCGAAGGCGGCATCGGCGGCGAGCATGCCGGTCTTGATCGCGGCATGGCTGCCCTTGATCCGGCTGACGTTGAGATAGCCGGCCTCGCAGCCGACCAGCGCGCCACCGGGGAACACCGTCCTGGGCAGCGACATCAGCCCACCGGCGGTGATCGCGCGCGCGCCGTAGCCGATGCGCTTGCCCCCTTCCAGGTGCTTGCGGATGTCCGGGTGTGTCTTGAAGCGCTGGAACTCTTCGAACGGGCTCAGCCACGGGTTCTTGTAATCCAGGCCGACCACATAACCGATCGAGACCTTGCCGCCCTCGGCGTGATACAGGAACGCGCCGCCGTAGGTGTCGTTGTCCAGCGGCCAGCCGGCGGCGTGCACCACCAGGCCCGGCTCATGCTTGGCCGGATCGATCTGCCACAGCTCCTTGATGCCGATGCCATAGGCCTGCGGATCCTTGCCGGCATCAAGCTGGAAGCGTGCGATCAACTGGCGGCCGAGATGCCCGCGCGAGCCTTCGGCGAAGATCGTGTACTTGGCGTGCAGCGCCATGCCGCGCTCGAACGCGGGGCCGGGCTGACCGTTCTTTTCGATGCCCATGTCGCCGGTGGCCACGCCGATCACCGCACCGTCCTCGCTGTACAGCACCTCCGCCGCGGGGAAGCCGGGGAAGATCGCCACTTCCAGCGCCTCGGCCTGCTGCGCCAGCCAGCGGGTGACCTCGCCGAGGCTGACGATGTAGTTGCCTTCGTTGTGGAAGCACTCCGGCAGCAGCGCGTTGGGCGTGCTGCGCGAGCCGGTTTCATTGAGGAACAGGAATTCGTCGCGGGTGACCTTCTGCTTCAGCGGTGCGCCGCGCTCGGCCCAGTCCGGGAACAGTTCGGTCAACGCGCGTGGGTCCATCACCGCGCCGGACAGGATGTGCGCGCCGGGTTCGGAGCCCTTCTCCAGGATGCAGACCGACAGCTCGCGGCCAGCCTCGATGGCGCGCTGGCGCAGCCGGATCGCCGTGGCCAGGCCAGCAGGGCCGCCACCGACGATCACCACATCGAATTCCATCACTTCACGCGGGGGCAGGACGTTGATTTCTTCGCTCATGGGGCTGCGTAACTCTTGGGTAGTGCCGCGGGTTGAACGGCGGCGGTTGCCTGGGAATCGCGCGTGTCACACCACGGCGAAACGGTGGATCAGTGCGCCAGAGTACCGGCACGGCGCATTTAAGCCTAGATCGCCGACGATGACAGCGGTGTCGCCGCGTGTTCGATACCAGGATGCTGCGGCGCAGCAACCGCGCTGCCCCGCCGTCCCTTGGCCGCTTCGCGCACAACGACCACAATGGGAGCCTGTTCCACCGCCACCTGCCGGGATGCCATGTCACTGAATCCGTTCGATCTGTTCGATATCCGTTCGCTGCTCAGCGAAGAGGAGCGCGCGGTGCAGGCGACGGTGGCGCGCTTCACCGATACGCGGGTGCTGCCGATCATCGGCGATGCCTTCGACGACGGGCGTTTCCCGGACGAATTGATTCCCGAGATTGCCGCGCTGGGCCTGCTCGGCTCCAGCCTGCCCGAGCAGTACGGCGGCGGCGGGCTCAATGCGGTGAGCTACGGCTTGATCTGCCAGGAGCTGGAGCGCGGCGATTCGGGCCTGCGCAGCTTCGTTTCGGTGCAGAGCTCGCTGTGCATGTACCCCATCCATGCTTACGGCAGCGAAGAACAGCGGCTGCGCTGGTTGCCGGACATGGCCACCGGCAAGGTGATCGGCTGCTTCGGGCTGACCGAGGCGCATGGCGGCTCCGATCCGGCGGCGATGAAGACCCGCGCGGTGCGCGATGGCGGTGACTGGCTGATCAACGGCAGCAAGATGTGGATCACCAGCGGACCGGTGGCCGACATCGCGATCGTGTGGGCGCATACCGACGATGGCATCCAGGGCTTCGTGCTGGAAAAGTGCATGGCCGGGTTCACCACGCAGGAGATCAAGCACAAGATGAGCCTGCGCGCCTCGCTGACCGGTGCGCTGTTCTTCGACAACGTGCGCGTGCCCGACCGCAACCGCCTGCCGAACGTGCAGGGGCTGAAGGGGCCGCTGGGCTGCTTGAACCAGGCGCGCTACGGGATCAGCTGGGGTCCGATCGGCGCTGCGGTGGCCTGCCTGGATGAAGCCCTGGGCTACACCAAGCAGCGGGTGCTGTTCGGCCGGCCGGTGGCGGCCACGCAGAGTGCGCAGATCAAGCTGGCCGACATGGCGCGGCGGATCACCACCGCGCAGTTGCTGGCCCTGCAGCTGGGGCGCCTGAAGGATGCCGGCCACCTGCAGCCGCAGCAGGTCAGCCTGGCCAAGTGGAACAACTGCCGCATGGCCATCGACATCGCGCGCGAATGCCGCGACCTGCTCGGCGGCGCCGGCATCACCACCGAGCACGTGGCGATCCGGCATGCACTCAATCTGGAATCGGTGATCACCTACGAGGGCACCGAGACCGTGCACCAGCTGGTGATCGGCCGCGAGCTGACCGGGATCAATGCGTTCTGAGGTCACCTGACCAACGGTCAGGTGCTACACCAACGGTCAGGTGCCTGTGTCACCGGTAGGTGCCGACCGTTGGTCGGCACGGCATCTTATTCCCCGCCGGCAAACCCGTTCTGGCGCCATGCCTCGTACATCACCACGGCGACCGTGTTGGACAGATTGAGGCTGCGGTTGTCCGGCTGCATCGGCAGGCGCAGGCGGCGGCCGTGGGGCAGGCTGTCGAGCAGGTCCTGGGGCAGGCCGCGGGTTTCCGGGCCGAACAGGAAGGCATCGCCGTCTTCGAACTGCTGGGTGTCGTAACGCACGCTGCCGCGGGTACTCAGCGCGAACAGGCGCTTGGGCGCAATGACCTGCAGGGCGGTTTCCAGATCAGGATGGACCTGCAGCCGAGCGTATTCGTGATAGTCCAGGCCGGCGCGCTTGAGCTGCTTGTCGCTCAGGTCGAAACCGAGCGGCTCGATCAGGTGCAGCCGCGCGCCGGTGTTGGCGCAGAGGCGGATCACATTGCCGGTATTCGGCGGGATTTCGGGTTGGAACAGGACGACATGGAACGTGGGCGTGGCAGTCATCGGCGAAGTGTACGCCGTGGCTGCGGAAGACCGCAGCAGCGGCTTACTGGCGGATCAGGGTCGTGGCGGCGGCAGCGGCGGTTTCCAGGGCCAGGGCCTGCAGGTCGGCAGCCGACGGACGCACCTGCAGGGTCGGCAGGTTGATGATCACTTCGTTGGCCACGGCAGTGGCGGCAGCGGTGAAGGTGGCGACGTAGCCGCGGTCGTTGGTCTGTTCGGCAGCCAGGGCCTGGCGCTGTTCGGCGGTCGGACGCACTTCCACGGCGGCCAGGGTGGTGACGCGGCGGTTGGCGGCCAGTTCGGCGCGGTACTCGGCGATCAGGCCAGCGGTCGGACGGACTTCCACGACCGCCAGGGTCGGGATGTCGCTGGTGCGCTCAACCTCGGCCTGGGCGATCTGGTCGGCCGAGGGGCGGACCTGCACGGTGTCCAGGGTGACGATGGCGGGGGCGGCCTGCACCGACGAAGCAAACGCGGAACCGGCGGCAAAGGCGATGGCGATGGCGAGGGCGAGAGTCTTGGTGTTCATGGCGAGGTCCTGTTTAGTGTTGGTGATCAGTGGTGTAGTAGTAAGGTAGTACACCGATTCGGGGCTTGCAAGAATAATTTCACTATTCTTGTTGTTGTTCAGCATCCAGTCAGTTTCGGTTTGATCCTTGTTTCCCTTGCCATGTACCAAGCAGGTCGCGTGCCAACTTTTACGCATTGATTTCAAAGGGTTTTTTGCGAAGTAGCGGTGTCCGATGTCCGGACACGTGTCCGCCGCAGGGCCGCGGACTGTCCGCCCGGCCGCGTGCGGCCACGCTCGGATGTGCGGTTCGTGGCGGATCCGCCGCCATCGGCAGGTCAATGACTGTTGGCCGATGCCTTTTGCCCGGGCGGCGCGCTAGCATCCGGCTTCACTTTCATGACCAAGGAACCGGAATGACCGTCCAACTTCGACCGCGTGCCGCGCTGCTGGCTGTAGCGCTTTCCGCCGCCTTGGGCTCGTTCGCGCCGGCACCGGTCCTGGCCAAGCCGGCCACGGCGGCCAAGGTCGACATTCCGTTCGAACAGTTCACCCTGCCCAATGGCCTGCGCGTGGTGGTGCACACCGACCGCAAGGCGCCGATCGTGGCGGTGAATATCTGGTACCACGTGGGCAGCAAGGACGAACCCGCCGGCCGCACCGGCTTCGCGCACCTGTTCGAACACCTGATGTTCCAGGGCAGCGAGAACCACGACGGCGAATACTTCGAGCCCTTCAAGCAGGTTGGCGTGACCGGCCAGAACGGCACCACCAATACCGACCGCACCAATTACTTCGAGAACGTGCCGACCACCGCGCTGGACATGGCGCTGTGGATGGAGTCCGACCGCATGGGGCATCTGCTCGGGGCGATCGACCAGGCGGCGCTGGACGAGCAGCGCGGCGTGGTCCAGAACGAGAAGCGCCAGGGCGAGAACCAGCCCTATGGCCAGGTCTGGGAAAAGCTGACCCGCGCGATGTATCCGGCCGGCCACCCGTACCACCACAGCGTGATCGGCTCGATGAACGATCTCAACGCCGCCTCGCTGGACGACGTGAAGACCTGGTTCCGCACCTGGTACGGCCCGAACAATGCGGTGCTGGTGCTGGCCGGTGACATCGACGTGGCCACCGCGAAGGAAAAGGTCGCCAAGTACTTCGGCGACATCCCGGCCGGCCCGAGCATGGCCCAGCCCAAGGTGGACGTAGCCAAGCGCGAGAAGAGCACGCGCGAAGTGATGACCGACAAGGTGCCGCAGGCGCGCATCTACCGCGCCTGGAACGTCGCCCAGGTCGGCACCACCGACATCGATCAGCTGCAGCTGTTCGCGCAGGTCCTCGGCGGTGCGAAGTCCTCGCGTCTGGATCAGCGCCTGCTGCACCAGGACAAGCTGGTGGACAACATCAGCGCCGGCGCCTACAGCTCGCAGCTGGGCTCGAACTTCGTGATCATGGCCAGCGTCAAGCAGGGCGTGGACCCGGCCAAGGTCGAGGCGATCATCGATGAAGAGGTCAAGCGCCTGGCCAAGGACGGTCCGACCGCCGATGAGCTGAGCCGCGGCAAGACCGCCTTCCGTGCCGGCTTCATCCGCGGCATCGAGCGCATCGGCGGGTTCGGCGGCAAGGCCGACGCGCTGGCCGAGTGCACCGTGTACGAAGGTGACCCGGGCTGCTTCCGCAAGTCGTTGGCCACCATCGATGCGGCCACCGCTGCGCAGGTGCGTGATGTCGGCGCCAAGTGGCTGGGCGTCGGCGACCACACCATCGTGGTCGAACCGGGCGCGCGTGTCGCCTTGGCCGAACTGCCGTCGGAAACGCCCAAGCCGTTCACCGTGCCCGCGGTGGATCCCAGCTTCACGACCTTGGCCAAGCAGGTCGACCGCAGCACCGGCGTGCCGCAGACCAAGACCTTCCCGGACCTGAAGTTCCCGGAGCTGCACCGCGCCACACTGAAGAACGGCACCCAGGTGATCCTGGCCGAGCGTCATGACATTCCGGTCGTGCAGTTCAGCTACGAATTCCCGGGCGGCTTCACCGCCGACCAGGGCCGCAAGTCCGGCACGGCCAACTTCACCATGGGCCTGCTCACCGAAGGTGCCGGCAAGCTCGGCGCGCTGCCGTTCGCCGACGCGGCCGACGCACTGGGCGCCAAGCTCGATGCCTCCGCCTCGCTCGACAGCACCAGCGTGTACCTGTCGGCGCTGAAGGAGAACCTGGCCCCGTCGCTGGCGCTGTATGCCGACATGCTGCGCCAGCCGCGCTTCGATCAAGGCGAGATCGATCGGGTCAAGGCGACCTGGATCGCCGGCATCCAGCAGGAGAAGGTCAACCCCAGCGCGGTTGCGATGCGCGTGATGCCGACGCTGCTGTACGGCGCGGGCCATCCATACGCGATCCCGTTCACCGGCAGCGGCAATGAAGTGGACATCCAGTCCATGACCCGCGAAGACCTGGTGGACTTCCACCGTGATTGGCTGCGCCCGGAGCAGGGCACGCTGATCGTGGTCGGCGACACCACGCTGAAGGAAATCGTACCGTTGCTGGAACGCCAGCTTGGCAACTGGAAGGCTGAAGGCCCCGCGCCACAGGTCAAGGCGCCGGTGGACGTCGCACGTCCGACGCAGGCCCGGGTGTATCTGATTGATCAGCCGGGCGCGGTGCAGGCCAACCTGTTCGCCAGCCAGGTGGTGCCCTCGTCCAGGGACCCGGGTTCGACCCGCTTCGATATCGCCAACGGCGTGCTCGGCGGCGACTTCACCTCGCGCCTGAACATGAACCTGCGTGAGCAGAAGCACTGGTCCTACGGGGCCGGCAGCAGCGCCAGCAACACCCTGGGCCAGCGCCCATGGGGCGCCCGCGCGCCGGTGCAGATCGACAAGACCGCCGAGGCGATGCAGGAGATGCAGAAGGAAATCGCCGAGTTCGCCAGCGGCGCCAAGCCGGCCACCCCGGCCGAAGTGGCGCGTATCCGCAACATCCAGAACCTGAGCCTGCCCGGCGCCTATGAGACCGCCAGCGCGGTGATGGGCACCATCAGCGGGATCGTGCGCTACCAGCGCCCCGACGATTACGTGGTCCAGCGCAAGGCCGAGATCGAAGCGATGACCCCGGCCCAGGTGCAGCAGGCCGCGGCCACGCTGGACCCGAACGCGCTGACCTGGGTGGTGGTGGGTGACCTCAAGCAGACCGAGGCACCGGTGCGTGCGCTCAAGCTTGGCCAGGTGCAGGTCATCGATGCCGAAGGCAAGGTGGTCGACGCCCCGGCCACTCCGGCTGCCCCGGCACCAAAGAGCCGGTGACGCCCAACGCTGGCCGGCCACCGCGCCCGCCAGCCGCTCAGGTGCCGGGGACCCACCCGGCACCTGATCACCCCCGATTCAGTTGTTTCCCGCACACTCCCTTACGTATTCCAGCCAGGCCTTGCCCATGCGCATTCTGCTTCTGTCCGCCCTGATCCTCAGCGTTTCCGCCTGCACCTGGGTGCCGATCGAATCCTCCGGCAAGACGGTCCGCGTGCTGCCGGCCGGTGCGGTTCCCAGCGGCTGCCAGAGCAAGGGCGAAGTGGTGGTGACCGTGAAGAGCAAGGTCGGCTTCTACAACCGCAACCCGCTGCGCGTGCAGGAAGAGCTGGAAACCCTGGCCCGCAACGAGGCCCCCAGCGCCGGTGCCAACGCCGTGCAGGCCTCGGGCCTGCCGGCCGATGGCAGCCAGCGATTCCTGGCTTTCC
Organism: Stenotrophomonas sp. HMSC10F06; assembly: GCF_001807865.1. NCBI lineage: Bacteria > Pseudomonadati > Pseudomonadota > Gammaproteobacteria > Lysobacterales > Lysobacteraceae > Stenotrophomonas > Stenotrophomonas sp. HMSC10F06. Next base: position 17,204 of record NZ_KV791308.1, read on the forward strand.
AGTGCCCGCCACGCTGAACCCTTCACCCCGTGCCCGGACCATACGCCCGGGCGTGAATTCGTAAAGGTGCGGTGAAAGCCGTGCCGGCTTACAATAGCGCCCCCTTCGCCTGAGCCTTGGCGCTAACTGATGCTCTTCAAGAATGTCTCGATCGCCGGCCTGGCGCACATCGACGCGCCGCACACGCTGACGTCCAAGGAAATCAACGAACGGCTGAAGCCGACGCTGGATCGCCTTGGCATCCGTACCGACGTGCTCGGCGATATCGCGGGCATCCACGCCCGCCGCCTGTGGGATGCCGACATGCTGGCCTCCGACGCCGCCACGCTGGCCGCCCGCAAAGCCCTGGAAGACGCCGGGATCGGCGCCGACAAGATCGGCCTGCTGGTCAACACCTCGGTCAGCCGCGATTACCTGGAGCCGTCCACGGCCAGCATCGTCTCGGGCAACCTGGGGGTCGGCGACGAATGCATGACCTTCGACGTCGCCAATGCCTGCCTGGCCTTCATCAACGGCATGGACATCGCCGCCCGCATGCTCGAACGCGGCGAGATCGACTACGCGCTGATCGTCGACGGTGAAACCGCCAACCTGGTGTACGAGAAGACCCTCGAGCGCATGGCCCTGCCGGGCGTGACCGCCGATGACTTCCGCAACGAGATGGCCGCCCTGACCCTGGGCTGCGGTGCCGCGGCGATGGTCATGGCGCGCACCGAGCTGGTGCCCGATGCCCCGCGTTACCGCGGTGGCGTGACCCGCTCGGCGACCGAGTGGAACCAGCTGTGCCGCGGCAACCTGGACCGCATGGTCACCGACACCCGCATGCTGCTGATCGAAGGCATCAAGCTGGCGCAGAAGACCTTCGTCGCCGCCCGTGAAGCACTGGGCTGGGCCGTGGAGGAACTGGACCAGTTCGTGATCCACCAGGTCAGCCAGCCGCATACCGCTGCCTTCATCAAGAACTTCGGGATCGACCCGAAGAAGGTGATGACGATCTTCGGCGAGCACGGCAACATCGGCCCGGCCTCGGTGCCGATCGTGCTGAGCAAGCTCAAGCAGCTGGGCAAGCTGAAGAAGGGCGATCGCATCGCGCTGCTCGGCATCGGCTCGGGCCTGAACTGCTCGATGGCCGAAGTGGTCTGGTAACCCATTGGCCGCAGCCTGCTGCGGCGTTGCTTCCGGGGCCGTGTCTGCTGCGCCGGAATTGAACATCAAGGGCCGGTTCTGCCGGCCCTTTTCACAGGTGCGATTGAATGCCCCAGCTGCCCGGTTACCCCGCCCATCCGCACCGCTTCCAAGTGCGCCCCGGCCTGTCGATGAGCTATCTCGACCAAGGCCCGCGCGATGGCGAGGTGGTGGTGATGGTCCACGGCAACCCGTCGTGGAGCTATTACTGGCGCACCCTGGTGGCCGGCCTCTCGGACAAGTACCGCTGCATCGTGCCGGACCATATCGGCATGGGCCTGTCGGACAAGCCCGATGATGCGCACTACGACTACACCCTGCAGTCGCGCGTGGATGATCTGGACGCGCTGCTCGCGCACCTGGGCATCACCGGCCCGGTGACCCTGGCCGTGCACGACTGGGGCGGCATGATCGGCTTCGGCTGGGCGCTGTCGCACCACGCGCAGGTCAAGCGCCTGGTGGTGCTCAACACCGCCGCCTTCCCGATGCCGGCCGCGAAGAAGATGCCGTGGCAGATCGCGCTGGGTCGCCACTGGAAGATTGGCGAGTGGCTCATCCGTACCTTCAACGCCTTCTCCTCCGGTGCTTCGTGGCTGGGCGTGGAACGGAAGATGCCGGCGGACGTACGCCACGCGTACGTGTCGCCGTACAACAGCTACGCCAACCGCATCAGCACCATCCGCTTCATGCAGGACATCCCGCTGTCACCGGCCGACAAGGCCTGGTCGCTGCTGGAGCGTTCCGGCCAGACCCTGCCCAGCTACGCCGACCGCCCGGCGTTCATCGGCTGGGGCCTGCGCGACTTCGTGTTCGACCATCACTTCCTGAAGGGCTTCGAGGCCGCGCTGCCGCAGGCGCAGGTGCACGCCTTCGAGGATGCCGGGCATTACGTGCTGGAGGACAAGCACGAGGTGCTGGTGCCGAAGATCCGCGCGTTTCTGGACGCGAATCCGATCTGATCGGCGTGACGACCCACGGTCGTCACCTACCATCAACCGGTAGGCACCCTCACCGGTAGAGCCGACCGTTGGTCGGCTGCTTTCCGGTCGGCTGCTTCCGCCCTCGCGCCATAACCCCGGCGCCCCCAACTACGCCGCGATCGGCGCCTGCGGCGCCGGCGAATTGCCGTTGTCATCGGGATGATCATCATCATTGCCCGCCTCGTCCCGCCAGCGCCAGTCGGCCAGGGTCAGCGCCGGCATGCCGTGCGCGATGCGCGCCTTGTCGCACTGCGGGCTGGCCTTGCCGTACTCCCACGAGGCGTCCACCTCACGGCACACGCTGGGGCGGTTGGGGTGGATGCTGCAGCGCGAATACACCCCGATCTCCGCATCCAGCGCCACGCAGTAGACCGGCTTGGACAGGGTGCCGCGCATGCACAGCCGGTGCGGGTCCAGCACCTGGGTGAGCTCGTGCGGGACGCCCCCCGGGGTGACCTCGTCCGATTCCATCCAGTGGAAGGCCACACGGTACTGGGTGCAGCAGGCGCCGCAGGTGAGGCAGGGATGGGGCATGGGGCACCGGCCTTGGGCGGCAGCGAAGCAGGAGGGAAGGGCGCGAATTTTCCACGCCAACGGCCGGCGCGCAAGAATTTTCTGCAGCGGCGACAATGAACGGATGAACAGCGCCATCAATATCGCCGCGCGCCTGCCCGAGCTGGCCCGTGAACGCCCCGACCAGATCGCCATCCGCTGCCCCGGCACGCCCGGGCCCGGCGGCATGGCGCGCTACGACGTCACCCTGGATTACCGCACCCTCAACGCCCGCAGCGATGCGATGGCGGCCGGGCTGGCCGCGCACGGCATCGGCCGCGGCGTGCGCGCGGTGGTGATGGTGCGGCCCTCGCCGGAATTCTTCCTGCTGATGTTCGCGCTGTTCAAGAACGGCGCGGTCCCGGTGCTGGTCGACCCGGGCATCGACAAGCGCGCGCTGAAGCAATGCCTGGACGAGGCCCAGCCGGAGGCCTTCATCGGCATCGGCCTGGCCCACGTGGCGCGCCTGGCGCTGCGCTGGTGCCGCTCTGCACGCCTGCTGGTGACCGTTGGCCGCCGCTGGGGCTGGGGTGGCACCACCCTGGCCCGGCTGGAAGCCCAGGGCGCCACGGTGGCGCCTGCGCTGGCCCCGACCGATGGCGAGGACGTCGCCGCGATCCTGTTCACCAGCGGCTCCACCGGCGTGCCCAAGGGCGTGGTCTACCGCCACCGTCATTTCGTGGGCCAGGTCGAGCTGCTGCGCGCCGCCTTCGGGATGGAGCCGGGTGGGGTCGACCTGCCGACCTTCCCGCCGTTCGCGCTGTTTGATCCGGCGCTGGGGCTGACCTCGGTAATCCCGGACATGGATCCGACCCGGCCGGCCCAGGCCGATCCGCGCAAGCTGCATGACGCGATCAACCGCTTTGGTGTCACCCAGCTGTTCGGCTCGCCGGCGCTGATGCGGGTGCTGGCCGATCACGGCCAGCCGCTGCCCGGCGTGCGCCGGGTGACCTCGGCCGGGGCACCGGTGCCGCCGGACGTGGTCGCGCGGATCCGCCGCCTGCTGCCCGACGACGCCCAGTTCTGGACCCCCTACGGCGCTACCGAGTGCCTGCCGGTGGCGGTGATCGAAGGTCGCGAGCTGGAGAACACCCGCCAGGCCACCGAGGCCGGCGCCGGTACCTGCGTCGGCCGCGTGGTCGCGCCGAACCAGGTGCGCATCATCGCCATCGATGACGCGCCGCTGCCGGGCTGGTCGCAGGCCCGCGAGCTGGCCGCCGGCGAGGTCGGCGAGATCACCGTGGCAGGTCCGACTGCCACCGACAGCTACTTCAACCGCCCGCAGGCCACCGCGGCGGCGAAGATCACCGAGACTCTGGCCGACGGCAGCACGCGCGTCGTACACCGGATGGGCGACGTCGGCTATTTCGATGCGCAGGGCCGGCTGTGGTTCTGCGGGCGCAAGACCCAGCGCGTGGAAACCGCGCACGGCCCGCTGTACACCGAACAGGTCGAGCCGGTGTTCAACGCACTGGACGGCATCGCCCGCACCGCGCTGGTCGGCGTCGGCCCGCCGGGCCGCCAGCGGCCGGTGCTGTGCTACGAACTGCAGCCCGGCACCGTCGATTCGCCCGCCCTGGTCGAGCGCCTGCACCGGGAAGCGGCGGCACACGCACACACCGCGCGCATCGCCCATTTCCTGCTGCACCCGGCCTTCCCGGTCGACATCCGCCACAACGCCAAGATCGGCCGCGAGAAGCTCGCGGTCTGGGCCACCGCGCAACTGGAGCAGCACGCATGAAGATCCTCGTTACCGGTGGCGGCGGCTTCCTTGGCCAGGCCCTGTGCAAGGGGTTGATCGAGCGCGGCCACCAAGTGCTGGCGTTCAACCGCGGCCATTACCCTGCGCTGCAGGCGATGGGCGTGGGCCAGATCCGCGGCGACCTGGCCGATGCGCAGGCGGTGATGCACGCGGTGGCCGGGGTCGATGCGGTCTTCCACAATGGCGCCAAGGCCGGTGCCTGGGGCAGCTATGACAGTTACCACCAGGCCAACGTGGTCGGCACCGACAACGTCATCGCGGCCTGCCGCGCGCACGGCGTGGGCAAGCTGGTCTACACCTCCACGCCCAGCGTCACCCATCGCGCCACCCATCCGGTCGAGGGCCTGGGCGCCGATGAGGTGCCCTATGGCGAGAACTTCCAGGCGCCGTATGCGGCCACCAAGGCCATCGCCGAGCAACGCGTGCTGGCCGCCAACGATGCGCAGCTGGCTACCGTCGCGTTGCGGCCCCGGCTGATCTGGGGCCCGGGCGACCAGCAGCTGGTGCCGCGCCTGGCCGAGCGCGCCCGCGCCGGCCGCCTGCGCTTCGTGGGCGATGGGCAGAACAAGGTCGATACCACCTACATCGACAACGCCGCACTGGCCCACTTCCTCGCCCTGGAGCACCTGGCCCCGGGCGCGGCCTGCGCCGGCAAGGCGTACTTCATCTCCAACGGCGAGCCGCTGCCGATGCGCGAGCTGCTCAACAAGCTGCTGGCCGCCGTGGATGCCCCGCCGGTGACCCGGTCGATCAGCTTCAGGACCGCCTACCGGATCGGTGCGGTCTGCGAGCGGCTGTGGCCGCTGCTGCGCCTGCGCGGCGAGCCGCCGATGACCCGCTTCCTGGCCGAACAGCTGTGCACGCCGCACTGGTACAGCATGGAACCGGCGCGCCGGGACTTCGGCTATGTGCCCCGGGTCAGCATCGAAGAAGGGCTGCTGCGGCTGGCATCTTCATCGAACGCACAGGAATCCATCACTCCCTGAACACCGCGGGTTGGTGAACATGGACCCACGCCAACTCCGGCACGCATCAACGCGAGGGTCGACATGCTGCATTACGCCGTCATCTTTTTTGTCATCGCCATCATCGCGGCGGTACTTGGTTTCTCGGGCATTGCCGGCGCTGCCAGCAACGTCGCCTGGATCCTGTTCGTCGTCTTCCTGATCCTGGCGGTGGTGTCGATGTTCCGCAAGCGGACCTAGTGTCCGGCGCGTCCCACGCCACCTCTCTCCGGCGTGGGACGCGCTGCGGAAACCACGACGGCCTGACATCGGCGACGATGATCAGGCCGTTGTTGCGATGGAGCTGCGCAGATCGCGCTCGTGGGCATGCCGGGCCATCGCCAGTTCCAGCAGCCGTGTGATCAATGCGGTGTAATCCAGCCCGCTGGCGGCCCACAACTTCGGGTACATGCTGATGCGGGTGAAGCCGGGCAGCGTGTTGATCTCATTGATCACCACCTCCCCAGCCGGGGTCAGGAACACATCCACCCTGGCCAGCCCCGCACAGTCCAGCGCCTGGTAGGCCCGCACCGCGATCTCCCGGATACGGGACTGCTCGGCATCGGTGATGGCCGCCGGCACCACGATGTCCGCACCGCTTTCGCTGATGTACTTGGTGTCGTAGGAATAGAAATCATCGTGCACGACCACCTCGCCGCAGACACTGGCCTCGGGGTGTTCATTGCCCAGCACGGCGCACTCGATCTCGCGGCCGGTGATCGCTGATTCCACCAGCGCCTTGTGATCGAACGACAGCGCCAGCGCGAGTGCGGTGTGGAACTCCGCCTCGCTGCGGACCTTGCTCACGCCCACCGAGGAGCCCTGGTTGGCCGGCTTCACGAACAGCGGCGTGCCCAGTTCGGCAACCAGCGCGGTGTAATCGGCCCGCGCCGCAGTGACCCGGTTGAAGCAGGCGAACGGTGCCACCGCCAGTCCGGCATCGCGCAGTAGGCGCTTGGCCACGTCCTTGTCCATCGCCACCGCCGAGCCCAGCACGCCGGAGCCGACGAAGGGCAGGTTGGCCATGCGCAGCAGGCCCTGCAGCGAGCCATCCTCGCCCAGCGTGCCGTGCACGATCGGGAACACCACGTCGATCTGCTCCAGCGCGATGGCCGGATCGGTCGGGACCAGCTGCTGCCGCTCCAGGCCGGGCCGCACCGCCACCGCATTGCCCGAGCGGTGCAGCGCGATCCGTGCGGGGTCGCTGGCGTTGAGCAGGAAGTCGCGCGGGTCGCTCACATGCCACTGGCCCTGCTTGTCGATCCCGATCAGGCTGACCTCGAAACGGTCTTTGTCCAGCGCATCGAGAATGTTCTTCGCCGATTGCAGCGAAACCTCGTGCTCGGCCGACCGGCCGCCGAAGATGATGCCTACCCGGGTCTTGCCCATGCCTGTTGCCGCTCCTGTCGCTGTGTTGGGGAGCCATAGCATGAACCGAGTCGGCGCCCGCGAAAACGCGTGTCCGGTGTCGATGTGGTGGGCACCTGGCGCGTGGCCAGGCGTGATGCCAGCGGACGCCCGCCGTTCAAGGGCGCGCGGTAGAATGCGGTGATGGCCCGTTCCCTGCTCTCTTCCCTCAAGCCGCTGGCTGGCAATGCGCTGCAGCTCACGCTCAACCGCGCACTGGCGCTGGACCCGGACACCCGCAGCGCGCTGGCCGCGCTGGATGGCCGCCACATCGCCCTGACCCTGGAATCGCCCGCGCTGGCGATGCGGATCGGGGTGGACGGTGAGCGGCTCACGGTCGGCCCGGTCGATCCGCAGCAGGAGCCGGACCTGGCCGTGCGCAGCACGCTGGGCGGGGTGCTGGCCCAGCTGCCGTTCCTGGCCAACGCCCGCCGTGGCGGTGATGCGCCGGCCGGGCGGGTCAAGGTCTCCGGTGATGCCGAACTGGCCCGCCGCCTGCAGCAGCTGGCGACCCGTTTCGATCCGGACTGGCAGCAGCCGTTCGTGCGCGTGTTCGGCGAGGTGATGGGCGTGCAGATCGCCAACACCCTGCGCTCGGCACTGCAGCACGCGCGCCGCGGCGCGTCCGACCTGGCGCACAGCGCCGCTGAATTTGTCACCGAGGAGTCGCGCGACGTGGTACCCCGAGCAGAACTGGATGCCTTCCACGACGATGTGGACGTGATGCGCGACGACGTTGAACGCATGGCCGTGCGCGTCCAGCGCCTGCGGCAGGTGGGCGCATGAAGGCGATCTTCCGGGCCAGCCGCATCGGCCGCATCATCCTGCGCTACCGCCTCGACGATCTGCTCCAGGGCACCCCGGCCGAACGCTGGCTGCGCCTGGCAAAACCGTTCGTGCCACGCGCCTCGGCCGACATCGCCGCACAGTCGCGCGGCGCGCGCCTGCGCCTGGCACTGCAGGACCTCGGCCCGATCTTCGTCAAGTTCGGCCAGATCCTCTCCACCCGCCGCGACCTGATCCCGGCCGATGTCGCCAACGAGCTCACCCTGCTGCAGGACCGGGTCAAGCCGTTCGATGGCGCCACCGCGCAGGCGATCGTCGAACGTGCGCTCGGCCGCCCGGTCAGCGAAGCGTTCGCCAGCTTCGATCTGCAGCCGCTGGCCTCGGCCTCGATCGCGCAGGTGCACGCGGCCACGCTGGCCGATGGACGCCAGGTGGTGGTCAAGGTGCTGCGCCCGGACATCGAAAAGCAGATCGACGCGGACATCGCCCTGCTGAAGTCGGCAGCCGCACTGATCGAACGCGCGCACCCGCGCGCCGACAAGATCCGCCCGCGCGAAGTGGTCGCCGAAGTTGAAAACACCCTGGCCGCCGAGCTGGATCTGCAGCGCGAAGGCGCCAATGCCAGCGTGCTGCGTCGCAACTGGATCGACTCGGACGATCTGTACGTACCGGAAGTGATCTGGAGCCATACCGCCGAGCGCGCGCTGACCCTGGAGCGCGTGTGGGGCATTCCGTCGGATGACATCGTCGCGCTGGACAAGGCCGGCATCGACCGCAAGGCGCTGGCCGCCAAGGGCGTGCGGGTGTTCTACACCCAGGTGTTCCGCGACAACTTCTTCCACGCCGATGCGCACGCCGGCAACATCTGGGTCGACACCGATCCGGCGCGCCGCGACAACCCGCGCTTCATCGCGCTGGATTTCGGCATCATGGGCCAGCTCTCCGAAGAAGATCAGTACTACCTGGCCGAGAACTTCATGGCCATCTTCAACAAGGATTACCGGCGCATGGCCGCGCTGCATGTCGAAGCCGGCTGGATGCCCAACAACGTGCGCATCGATGAGCTGGAAGCGGCCGCGCGCTCGGTGTGCGAACCCTATTTCACCCGACCGCTGTCGCAGATCTCGCTGGCCGAGGTGCTGATCAAGCTGTTCCGGGTGGCCCAGCGTTACGAGCTCACGTTGCAGCCGCAGCTGATCCTGCTGCAGAAGACCCTGCTCAACATCGAAGGTGTCGGCCGTCAGCTCGATCCGGAACTGGATATCTGGGCGGTCGCACGGCCGGTGCTCGAACGCATCCTGCGCGAGCGTTACAGCCCGCGCCGCGTGCTCAAGGAAGTGCGCAAGCGCCTGCCTGAAATCATGACGCATACCCCGGACATGCCGCGTCTGGTCCATGCCTGGCTGCGCCAGCAGGTGGAAGGCGACCACGAATTGTCGATGCGCTCGCGCGATCTGGCCGCGCTGAACGTCAGCGTGCAGAAGCTGCAGAAGCGCGCGGTGGCCGCAATCGCCGGCGTCGGCCTGATGATCGTCGCTGCGGTGCTGTATGGCCTGCAGCCGGGCGGCTGGTACTTCGGCGATGCCCCGGTGTGGAGCTGGGTGACCGGCGCGGCGGGGGTGTTCTCGCTGGCCAGTGCCTGGTGGCGCCGATGAGCGCGATCGAGCTGCAGGCCGAGGCCATCGCCGAGGTGCCGGCGGCGCTTCCGCCCCTGCAGCTGCTGCACTTGGACGACCAGCTCGCCGTGGTCAACAAGCCCGCCGGGCTGATGGTCCATGACAGCAAGCTTGCCCGGGGCGAAGACGACTTCCTCGCCGACCGCCTGCGCGAACAGCTCGGCAAGCCGATCTTCCTCGTCCACCGCCTGGACCGCGCCACCAGCGGCTGCCTGCTGCTCGCCTTTGATCGCGAAAGCGCCAGCGTGCTCGGCAAATCGCTGATGGGCGGCGACGTCACCAAGGATTATCTGGCGATCTGCCGTGGCTGGCCGGCCGACGAGGCCTTCACCGTCGATCACGACCTGGATGGCGGCCCCGGCAAGCCGGTCAAGAAGCAGGCGATCACCCACTTCCAGCGGGTCGCCGTGGGCGAGATCGCCATTCCGATGGGTGGGTTCGAGACCTCACGTTACGCCCTGCTGCGCTGCCAGCCGCAGACCGGCCGGTTCCGCCAGATCCGCCGCCACCTCAAGCACCTCTCGCATCACCTGATCGGCGACACCAGCCACGGCGACGGTCGCCACAACCGCAGCTTCCGCATGCAGGGCATCCACCGCATGCTGCTGCACGCCGAGCGCCTGCGCTTCCCGCATCCGAACGGCACGCCGATGGACATCAGCGCGCCGGTGGACGGGGAATTCCGCAAGGCGATGGATCTGTTTGGTTGGGACGTGCGATAGCCGACCACCGGTCGGCTCTACTTCACGACAGCCGACCAACGGTCGGCTCTACCGGTTATTTTTTTGCCGGTGTTGGCTCATTCACGATCGCTTCCAGGTCCTTCTGCAGATCCACGAACAGCGGCTGCATCTTGGCCTGGATCGCCACCATCACGTTCTGCATCAGTGCCGGCGTCTTGTCCAACAGGCTCTGCCCCGCCGAGCTCTCATAGAACTCCGCCATCGCCAGCACGTCTTCCTTGCTGAAGGTCTGCTTGTACAGATCCACGTACATCGGCCGCAGTTCCTTCCACGACAACGCCTGGCGCACCGTCTGGCTGGTCCGCTGCTCGATCCGCTGCAGCTGCGCCTGCTGTGTCGCATCCAGCTGACGCTGCTGGGCCACCTGCTGGAACTGCTGGCGCTGCATCGCCTCGATCTGCGGCAGCATCGTATCGAGCATGCTCTGCGCGCGCGAGGCGGCCAGCAGGCGGTTGATGTCGGCATCCGACGGCGGCGCGGCCAGGGCCGGCGCGATCGCGGCCAGGCCCAGCGCCAGGGCCAGAGTGAGGCGGGTCAGGCCGCGGCGGGCCAGCGGGCGGATCAGTGACATGGCGGAGCATCCTGCGTTGCGTGGATTCCGGAGAATACCTGCGATGGCGTCATCAGGCCGTAATTGAGGACGTTATCGGCGACATCCACGCACGTTGCAGTCACCCGGCCGGCGGGTCCTCCCCTTACAATGCCGCCCATGGGCAACGGGCCAGTCACCATCAGCGCGCACCTGACGATTCCGGAGACGGAACTCGTCGAGCGCTTCGTGCGCGCCAGCGGTGCCGGTGGCCAGAACGTCAACAAGGTCTCCACCGCCGTCGAACTGCGCTTCGACGTGGCCGGCTCGCCTTCGTTGCCCGAGCCGTTGCGCGCGCGCCTGCTGGCCCGCCGCGACCGGCGCATGACCGGCGAAGGCGTGCTGGTCATCGATGCACAGCGTTTCCGTACCCAGGACCGTAACCGCGAGGACGCGCGCGATCGACTGGCCGCCTTCATCCAGGCGGGGCTGAGCGTGCCCAAGGCGCGCGTGGCCACCAAGCCGACCTACGGGTCGAAACTGCGTCGTCTGGACGCCAAAAAGGGGCGCGCGCAGATCAAGCGCGGGCGCACCACACGCAATTGGGAGTGATTGCTTGAACAACCGAAGTCCGCTGTTGCCGGTGGTTCCGCCGAACATGCCGCAGGTCAAACCGAACCGCTTCCTCCGCTGGCTGGCCCGCTGCACGCTGCGCCTGGGCGGCTGGAAAGTGACCGGCACCCTGCCGGACGTACCCAAGCTGGTCTTCATCATCGCCCCGCATTCGTCCAACTGGGACGGCTTCTGGGGCATGGCAGCGAAGATCGCACTGGGCATGCAGGTCAAGGTGCTGGGCAAGGCCTCGCTGTTCTGGTGGCCGCTGGGCCCGCTGCTGCGCAAGCTCGGCGTCATCCCGCTGGACCGCAGCTCACCGCAGGGCACCGTGGAACAGGCGGTCAGCCTGATCCGGGGCTCGGACCGCCTGTGGTACGCGATCACCCCGGAAGGCACGCGCAAAGCGGTGCAGCACTGGAAGGCCGGCTTCCTCAAGATCGCGCGCATGGCCGACGTGCCCGTGCTGGCCGCGTACTTCCACTACCCGGAAAAGACCATCGGCATCGGCCCGCTGTTCCATCCCACCGGCAACGACGTGGCCGACATGGCTGCGATCCGCGAGTACTACCGCCCCTGGCAGGGCAAGACCCGCGGCACCGTCTGAACGCCGCCAGGCGGGCCGGACCGGGTAGCCCCCACGGCCCGCACAGCCACGCGCCACGACCGGCACATGCCGCCTGCGGGCTTTGGGAGTAGGGTGACCGGCTGTGGGATTTTCCGTCCCGCGCCCTCATCCAAGGAGCCCGTTTCATGTCGCGTACCGTAGTTTTGGCCGCTGCCATCAGCCTGGCGCTGGCGGCCTGTTCCGGCAAGGAGTCCACCCCCGTGACCGATACCCAGCCCGCCCCGACCCAGCAGCCGGCCGATGCGTCCGCCAACCCGCTGTTGAGCGCCAGCACGCTGCCGTTCCAGGCGCCGCCGTTCGACAGGATCAAGGACAGTGACTACCTGCCGGCCTTCAACGAAGGCATGAAGCAGCACCTGGCTGAAGTCCGCAAGATCGCCGACAACCCCGAGCCGGCCACCTTCGACAACACCATCGAAGCGCTGGAGCGCAGCGGCGAGACCCTGACCCGCGTGTCGCGCATCTTCTTCGGCCTGGTCCAGGCCGACACCAACGATGCACGCCAGAAGGTGCAGGAAGAAGTCGCCCCGAAGCTGGCCGAACACCAGGACGAGATCAACCTCGACCCGAAGCTGTTCGCCCGCATCAAGACCATCTACGACCAGCGCGATGCGCTGGGCCTGGACCCGGTGCAGAAGCGCCTGGTCGAACGTGACTACCAGGAGTTCGTGCGCGCCGGCGCGCAGTTGAACGATGCCGACAAGGCCTCGCTGCGCAAGCTCAACGTGGAAGAAACCACGCTGGCCACGCAGTTCCACACCCGTCTGGTGGCCGCGACCGCCGCCGGTGCCGTGGTGGTCGATGACAAGGCCAAGCTGGCCGGCCTGGACGAGGATGCGATCAACACCGCCGCCGCCGATGCCAAGGCCCGCAACCTCGATGGCAAGTACCTGCTGCCGCTGCAGAACACCACCCAGCAGCCGGTGCTCGGCTCGCTGAGCGACCGCGAGCAGCGCGCCGCCGTGCTCAAGGCGTCGGAAACCCGTGCTGAAAAGGGCGACGCCAACGACACGCGCGAGACCATCCAGCGCCTGGCCCAGCTGCGCGCGCAGAAGGCCAAGCTGCTCGGCTTCGAGAACTACGCCGCCTACAGCCTGGCCGACCAGATGGCCAAGACCCCGGCCGCCGCGCTCAAGCTGCTGACCGACACCGTGCCGGCCGCGACCGCCAAGGCGCGTGGCGAGATCAGCGAAATGCAGAAGGTGATCGACGCACAGAAGGGCGGTTTCAAGCTTGCTGCCTCCGATTGGGACTTCTACGCCGAACAGGTGCGGAAGGCGCAGTACGACCTGGACGAATCGCAGATCAAGCCGTACTTCGAGATGGACAACGTGCTGCAGAACGGCGTCTTCTACGCCGCCACGCAGCTGTACGGCATTACCTTCAAGCCGCGTACCGATATCCCCACCTACCATCCGGACATGAAGGTCTATGAAGTGTTCGACAAGGACGGCACCTCGCTGGCCCTGTTCTACACCGACTACTTCAAGCGTGACAGCAAGTCCGGTGGCGCCTGGATGGACGTGTTCGTCGAACAGGATGGCCTGACCGGTGCCAAGCCGGTGGTCTACAACGTGTGCAACTTCACCAAGCCCGCCGCCGGCCAGCCGGCGTTGCTGAGCTTCGATGACGTGACCACGATGTTCCATGAGTTCGGCCATGCGCTGCACGGCATGTTCTCGAAGGTGAAGTACCCGTCCATCGCCGGTACCAGCACCTCGCGCGACTTCGTCGAGTTCCCCTCGCAGTTCAACGAGCATTGGGCGCTGGACCCGAAGGTCTTCGCCAACTACGCCAAGAACTACAAGACCGGCGAGCCGATGCCGCAGGCGCTGGTCGACAAGATCCTCAAGGCCCGCACTTTCAACCAGGGCTATGCGACCACCGAGTACCTCTCGGCGGCCCTGCTCGACCTGGCCTGGCACACCCAGCCGGCCGACGCCAAGCTGCAGGACGTGGCGCCGTTTGAAGCGGCCGCGCTGAAGAAATTCAAGGTCGACCTGCCGCAGGTGCCGCCGCGCTACCGTACCAGCTACTTCGATCACATCTGGGGTGGCGGGTATTCGTCCGGTTACTACGCCTACTTCTGGGCCGAGGTGCTGGACCATGATGCCTTCGAGTGGTTCAAGGAAAATGGTGGCCTGACCCCGGAGAACGGCCAGGTCTTCCGCGACAAGATCCTCTCGCGCGGCAACAGCGTGGAGCTGGCCGATCTGTACCGCGAGTTCCGCGGCAAGGATCCGTCGGTGGAGCCGCTGCTGGTCAATCGTGGCCTGAAGTAATCGCGGCATCCCGGTAGGTACCGACCGTTGGTCGGTACGCTTGCCACCGGTACACGCTGAAACGAAAACGGCAGGGGAAACCCTGCCGTTTTTTTTGGGTTGCTGCTCCGCTGAGCCGGGTCGCTGGGGCGGGCACTGGGCCCCTATACCCTTTCCGGCGAATGTCCTCCGGCGTCG
>NZ_KV791308.1:31546-140265 GCF_001807865.1 Stenotrophomonas sp. HMSC10F06
CGCCCCCTCCCCCTTTATTTCGCCTCCAAGGGCATAGGGGCCCAGCGCCCGCCCCACCGACCCCGCGCCTCACGTCCCCACGTGCACGCCCTCGGCGATCTCACTGCACCCCAGGTGATCCAGCGCGATCTCCAGCGCGTGCATGTAACTCTGCGCGCAGTACCCACGCGCCACGCCGATGCGCTGGCCCACATCCGCTGGCAAGCACGCTTCCGGTGCGCGCGCATCGTCGTCGTGCACTTCCACGTAGGCGTTGTGCAGATGCGGCAGCAGGCGCTGCAGGCGCGCGCTGTTCACGCACGCACCCGGATCGAGCAGGGTGACTTCGCCACGGCTGTGATCGGCCACGCGCAGGGCGTCCAGCAACTCCTGCTCCGAGCCGCACGCGCGGATCGCCACCGTGGTGCCCGCATCGATCGCACGGTGCACCAGGGATTTCAGGACCAGCGCCGGCAGCGGCTGCGCGGTACGGATCAGCTGCCCGGCCGCCTCCGGCCCGCGGATGATGAAGATCGACATGGCTCAGCCCTCCACGGCCTGCAGGCGATGGGCGGCGATCGCCAGCGACAGGCGACACGCATCCTGGCGGCCGCTGCTGCAGACCACCCGCGCGGCCGGGGCGTGCTGCGGATGCAGGTGCTCGTCCAGCGCGTCGTCGTCGTTGCTGGCCATCTCGATGTACGGCGCTGGCAGGTCCTCCAGCGCGGTGCGCAGCGCCTGGCCATAACGAGCCCACTGCGGTGCATCGACCGCTGCGGTGGCGATCAGGACCAGCGCCGGGCGGCTGCGCTGTGCACGCTGCAGACAGCGCACCAGGGCCGGCAGGGAGTCGCAGTCGCGGCAGGCCAGGCGGTGCCCGGCGACCCGCGCAGGCAGCGGCGACGCGTCCGGCACGGCGTTCGACGGTGTGTGCCGGATCAGCAGGATGGTCATGGAGCGTCTCTTCGAAGCGCCCTTCGGCGCGGTGTCGCCACGATGCGGCCGCGCCCCGTAAAACCGCGATGCCGACCGGGCGGCCCCTGCGTAAAGAGTGCGTAGCTTTTTCAGCGCGGGGCAGGGAACTTGCCCGCCGTCCATTCGGTCACAGCCACACACTTCCTGGAGCGCCCGTATGGACACCCCCGCCGCCGCTGCCCCCAACGACCACCGCCTGCTGCGCTGGC
The DNA here is from genome assembly GCF_001807865.1 of Stenotrophomonas sp. HMSC10F06. Classification (NCBI taxonomy): domain Bacteria; kingdom Pseudomonadati; phylum Pseudomonadota; class Gammaproteobacteria; order Lysobacterales; family Lysobacteraceae; genus Stenotrophomonas; species Stenotrophomonas sp. HMSC10F06. The sequence goes on from NZ_KV791308.1 coordinate 32,710, forward strand.
TCAAGAAAGAAGCGCTGCCGCTGCTGGTCATGCTCGGCCTGCTCGCCGCGGCGCGCGACACCTTGGCCAACCACTACCAGGTGCCCAGCGGCTCGATGCAGCACACGCTGATGCCGGGCGACCGGGTGGTGGTGGACATGCGCGCCTACGGCGTGCGCCTGCCGTTCACCTCGGTGGAGCTGCTGCACACCGGCCAGCCGCAGCGCGGTGACGTGGCGGTGTTTAATTCCCCGCAGGACGGCACCCGGCTGATCAAGCGCATTGCGGCGGTCGGCGGGGATCGGGTCGAGCTGCACGACGGTCACCTGAGCATCAACGGCCGTCCGCTGGCCCAGGCCGGGGTGGGTGAGATCGAGGACTTCGGCCAGCATCTGGCGCAGCTGGATCTGGGCCAGGGCGGTGGCCCGGACATCACCGGCCTGACCGTACCCGCCGGGCAGGTGCTGATGCTCGGCGACCACCGCGGCAACAGTGCCGACGGCCGCTTCTTCGGCCTGGTCCAGGCCAGCGCGCTGTACGGCAAGGCCTCGCATGTTTACTACCGGCGCGGCGAAGGCCTGACCTGGCAGACGCTGTAATCCGGGCCGCGAACTGAATCGATATCTGCAACGTCTCGATTCAGACCTATCAGGTTATGGATCGACCTGTCCGCGCTGCCTATCCTGAGCGCTGACTCCTCGCTCCGGCCCACGCACGCGGGCCTTACCGGCATGAATGGCGACACCGCAGCGGTCCCCGACCGCAGCCCCCCGGCCACCACCAGCGCAGCGGCGGCCGGCGATCAGATCCAGCAGGGCACCCCGGCCTTCCGGCGCACGGCGGCCGCGCTGTTCCTGGCCGGCTTCTCCACCTTCGGGCTGCTCTACACAGTGCAGCCGCTGCTGCCCGAATTCAGTCGCCACTTCGGCGTCTCCGCAGCCAACAGCGCGCTGACCCTGTCGCTGAGCACCGGTCTGCTGGCGGTCTCGATGCTGATCGCGGGATTGATCTCCGACCGCATCGGCCGCCGCAGCGTGATGGTCGCGGCGTTGCTGGCGTCGAGCGTATTGTCTGTCGCCACCGCGATGGTGGATGACTGGACTACGCTGCTGGTGCTGCGCACGCTGCTCGGCATCGCGCTCAGTGGCGTACCGGCGGTGGGCATGACTTACCTCGCCGAGGAAATGGACAGCCGCGCGCTGGGCCTGGCGATGGGCCTGTACATCGGCGGCAATGCGATCGGCGGCATGAGTGGTCGTCTCATCGCGGGCATCGTCGCCGACCATTGGGGCTGGCGCTGGGGCATTGGCGTGGTCTCGCTGATCGCGCTGCTCAGTACCGTGCTGCTGTGGATCCAGCTGCCGCCCTCGCGCCACTTCCAGAGCCGCCGTGGCGGCCTGCGCGAACTGCCGGCGCGCTGGCGCAGCCTGTTCGGCGATCCCGGTCTGCCGTGGCTGTTCGCGACCGCCTTCGTGCTGATGGGCGTGTTCGTCACCCTCTACAACTACCTCGGCTTCCACCTGCTGGCGCCGCCGTATGGCCTCAGCCAGACCGTGGTCGGTTTGATCTTCAGCGTGTATCTGGTCGGCACCTTCAGCTCGGCGTGGATGGGGCAGCAGGCCAACCGCCATGGCCGCAGCCGCGTGCTGGCGATCTGCTACGGATTGATCGCGCTGGGCATCGTGCTGCTGGCGATGCCGTGGCTGGGCTGCATGGCGGCCGGCATCGCGCTGGTGACGTTCGGCTTCTTCGGCGGCCACTCGGTGGCCAGCAGCTGGGTTGGCAGCCGCGCCGGTGCGATGCGCGCCGAAGCGTCCGCCCTGTATTTGTTCGCCTACTACCTGGGCTCCAGCGTGGCCGGCGTGCTCGGCGGCGTGTTCTACACCCGCTGGGACTGGCTGGGCGTGTGCGGCTTCGTCGGCGTACTGACCGTGGCCGGTGGCGCGATTGCCTGGCGCCTGGGCCAGCGCGTGCAACCGGGTACCGCTACGCTCGCGCTCAGCCGCTGACACCCTGCAGCAGCCGGGTGAAGTGACCGATCAGGGGCGAGGCCGCACCGCGTCGGCAGGCGACGTGCACTTCGGAACTGGCCGCGCGATCACTGAGTGCGACGAAGCGCGCGCCGTCCACCTGGATATGGCAGCACGAGGCAGGCAGTACCGTTACCCCCAGCCCCGAGGCCGCCAGGCTGATCAGCGTCGAGGCTTCCCCTGCCTCCTGCACGATGCGTGGGGTGAACCCCGCGCTGCGGCACAGCGCGATGACATGATCGTGGATGCCCGCACCCACCTCGCGCAGGAAACCGACAAACGGCTCATGCGCGAACAGCCGCAGCGCCACCGCCGCATCGGCCGGCAACTCACGCACCAGCGGATGCTGATCGTGCACCACCAGCGCAAGTGGATCACTGAAGAGCTTGCGAGACATCAGCGGCGCGGGCAGGGCACGTTTGCGGATCAACCCGACATCCAGCTCGCCGGCCATCAGCGCATCGATCTGCTGCAGGGTATTCATCTCGCGCAGCTTCAACTGCACCTGCGGGAATTGCTGACGGTAGGCGAAGATCGCGCGCGGAATCTGCGTGGACAGCGGCGTCGCCCGGGTCAGCCCGATGCGCAGCTCACCGGTTTCCCCGCGTTGCGCGCGCTGGGTCAGATCGATCGCGGTATCCACCCGCGCCAGCACCTCACGCGCCTGCTCCTGCAGCACGCGACCGGCGTCGGTCAGTTCCACCCGGCGGTTCGCGCGCAGGAACAACCGCGCGCCGAGCAGTGTTTCCAGCTGGCGGATCTGTTGGCTGAGCGGCGGCTGCGACATCCCCAGCCGCTCGGCCGCGCGGCCGAAGTGCAGCGTCTCGGCGACGGCCAGGAAGTAGCGTAGGTGGCGGAGTTCGATGGACATGGGGGGGATTATGGCGTTCGGTTTGCCAATTGTCTGATTGCCTGGCCGACGATGGATGTGGGTCTCGTCGTGTAACGTTTCATCCAACTGGATATGGCAGCAGGAGGCGGACAACACCGCCACCTCCAACCCCACCAGCGCAAGCGGATCACTGAGCAGTTTGCGTGACGTTAGCGGCGGGTAGGGCACGGCCGCGGACCAACCCCACATACAATTCTCCGGCGATCAGTGCACCGATCCGCTGCATGGCGTTCATCTCGCGTAGCGTCAACTGCACCTGCGAAAACTGGTGGCAGCAGCCGAAGATGGCGCGTGGAATATACCTGCACAGCGGAGTAGCTAGTCTCACACCCGCTATCTGGGCCGCGCCACGCTCGATCAACCACCTGCGCGAAGACAAGAACTACATAAGCCAGTTCGTCCCGCGCATGCGCGGCGAGGGCGTGCACGCGGATCTGCTGTCCAACCGCTTCAAGCTGGCCCGCAAGCGCCTGGGCTTCGATGCGCAGCACAGCCACTGGCCGAAACTGGACTGCACCCGCTTCCTGCGGCCGCTGCCGCCGCGGGTGGACTCGCCGCAGGGTTCGTTGTTCTAACGAGCCTTGAAGGGACGGTCGTCAACAAACGTCTTAGTCCGTACCTAGTCGCCGTACATCAATGTAATCGGCCCGTTACTGCCGAGCATGCGTCCGCCACGGCAGTCTATTAAACAACCCCAGGCTTGCTTGCTGAACCGTGAACGATGTAGCTTAAGCTTAATTCTAAGTGAATGAGTCAGTATCCATGGATGGAAAAAGCACGCCCAATAGCCCGGGTAAGAGGCGCTTCTCCTATGTGATGACGCTATTGCCTATCGTTTCTTTGGGCGTCATATCAACGAGTGCTTTTGCAGCGCCCGCGAAAGAAAAGGTGCGAATAATCAGCCAAGCCGAGGGCGGGGGTGGGGTAGCCACAACAGATATGGCAAGGATGACCGTCCGTGGGACTAGACCCAATCAGCCTCCCCTATTTAAGTCCTATAGCGGGATCTCCGCTCCTTACATCCAGCTGCCAATAGGGGGGGGCGGAGGAGGAACTGCAGCCCCTGCCCAAACATCGAAAGAGCAGGAAACCGACGATAGGCAGGACGACTGTCCAGAAGTTAGTGGGAATCCCGTGGTTCTTTACACTGGGAACAAGGTGGAGCCTGAGCTGGATTTTGCGAGCCAGGGAGAAATGGGCCTGTATCTGCAGCGCACCTACAACCACCATTGGAGTGCGGTTGGCATCTTTGGCCAACACTGGCTGAGCAACTTCGACTACTCACTGGCATTCTCTGATGAAAGGAATCTGGCTTGGTCGCAACGGCCAGATGGTCGGCGAATCAAGTTCCTCCGTGACCTGAGCAGTGGTTACTGGTTCGAGGACAAAGCGCAACCGGTGGCGTACATCAAGCAAAACGGCGATGGCTCATTCACGCTGCACAACGAACAGCGCGGGACAGAGAGCTATAACGCCGAAGGATTCATTACGCAGCAGCGCGATGAACAAGGCGTGGCATGGACGTACTCTTACAATAATCGTTATCTCCAGCGGGTGACTCATTCTTCGGGTCGACAAATCAACTTTTCCTGGAGTAATGGCCAGCTCGTGAGTGTAACGGACCCAGCCGGGAACGCTTACCAATACACGTACACCGCCAATGCCTTCGGTAGTAACCGCCCCCGACTCGCCTCTGCTGTAATGCCTGGCGCGCCCGCTACAACCATCAGCTACCACTATGAAGATGCGAGATTCCCCGGCGCCCTTACGGGCAAATCGTTCAATGGTAATCGATACTCAACCTTTGCCTACGATGCGAGCAGGCGCGCGGTTCTTTCCGAGCATGCAGGTGGAGTCGAACGCTTTACTTACAGCTACGCTGTACTTCAGACGGAAGCCGTCGCCCCTCCCCCCGCACCTGCTCAGCCAGGACGGTCTGCCGGAGGGACGGGGAGTACGCCGGGTTCACCATGGTGCGAACCGCGCGTAGGAGGAGAAATCTGCTATGCCCCACAGTCCCTGCCGTCCTTCCCGTCCCAGCCATCTCTGCCGACGTCCGGCGGCCCAATTATCAACCTTCCCGGCGTACCTGGGTCACCTGGCCTACCTACAGACCCGCTTTCCCAACTTCCGACCACCAGGGACCGTGCAGTAAAGATCAGCGTCACTGAGACCAACCCGCTCGGCCGTAAGACTACCTACAAGTACGAGGATGGTAGGCAAGTATCGGTAAAAGGAGATGCGTCACCGAAATGTGCAGCCAGCTATAAGGAGCGTAGTTATGACGCCAATGGCTACCCCGACCTGGTCCACGACTTCGCGGACAACTTGACCAACTTTGATTACAGTCCCCAAGGCTTCCTGCTCAAACAGGTTGAGGCGGTCGGAACCAGTGCCGAACGGACAACAACGTGGGAGTGGGACACTGGGAAGAACCGCTTGCTGAAGCAGAGAATAGTGGGCGACGTCGAGAACAGTTTCACTTATGACGCCAAGGGAAACCTGGCCTCATCCACTGCGCGGAACGCCAGTGCAATTGGTGCGGTGGGCCAGTCCAGTGTCACGACATACACCTACACTTACCACTCCAATGGGCTAAAGGCATCAATAAAGTCCGACGGACCTCTCGCGCAAGATGACGTCATCGAAACATATAGTGGGTCAGGCGACCTTCTCGCGGTCAAAAACGCACTCGGTCACACCGTGAGCTACAGCAACTACAACGGTCTTGGACAGCCTGGCCGAATCGTTGGCGTCAATGGCGATGTAACCGAAATCTCTTACGATGCGCGGGGAAGAGTTGCCTCGTCTCGTAGAAGCATTGGGAATGACTGGGCCACGACGACTATCAGCTACGATCCAACTGGCAATCTGGCGAGCATCCTCCGCCCCGATGGCATCAAAGTAAGCTACAGCTACGACGCTGCACGGAGACTGGTGCTGGAGTCTAGGCCCCTCGGAGACGGGCAGTTTGCAAGGGTGAAGCATAGTTACGACAACGCCTCTAACCGTACTCGAACCGAAATATCGCAAAGCGACTATCCAGCCGATAGCCAAGTAGTTGGATACATCGATGGTGTCGCACACGACGGCCAGTGGAACTGGTTCGTACACGGTTGGGCCTGCACTACTGGATCCGCCGCATCCATCCAGGTCGACGCCTATGCCAGCGGGGTTTGCACATCGGAAGCACCAAGGCGAATAGGGCTACCGGTACTGAGGTTGCGAACGTTTGCCAGGCGAGTGGAGCAGCGTACGGATTTCGCGTGCCAATCACCTTGGCTCAGCGCCAACAGTTGGGTGGCCGAACTGTTTCGGTCCAAGGCGTATCGCCTCAAGGAGCCACTTACAATCGGGCTTTGCCGAGCGCGGCAGATCATCTGATCCCGACAGCGACGATCATTGGCGGCGTCAGTGGGGTGGTCCAAGACGAAACATGGAACTCATACATCGAAGGGTGGGCGTGCTCCGTTGGTGTTGCTGCACCTATCGCTGTCCACGTCTATGCTGGCGGCGCTGCGGGTTCGGGCACGCACGTTGCAAGCGGGACCGCCAACCTGCCAGGTGACGCCACCGTCGCACATAGCTGTCAGGTGGCGACAACTGCGCATCGGTTCAGGGTGCTCTTAGACTTTGGCACCCGCCAGGCCCACGCCAACAAAACGCTGCACGTTCACGGCATCTCGCCTGTTGGACAATCCAACCTGGTCGTTACCGGATCCGGCAGCCATACCGTTCCACCGGCCACACTTAGCGCGCAGATCATCAGCTTTAACACTTCTCCGACTAATATCGTAAATGGAGAAACCACCGAGCTGACTGCTCGGGTGCGCAACACAGGAAATATCGTCTGGCATAGCAATACCTATCTTGCTTGGGGATTCATCCACCTAAACAACAGCATGCTCCTGTCAGCACCAGTTCCTCCTGGGGGAGAGGTGGTCTTCAGTCAAACCATCGCGCCAGAAAATCCTGGGACGGGAAACATGTACTTCGAATATTCTGCGCAGATGGCGAGCAGTGGTACAGCGTGGGGCCCGCGAGCCACCACGGGAGTGACCGTGTCCAATGTTGGCTGGGTCTGTAAGCCGAACGGAGAGTGTCAGGCGCCAATGTCAGTCGAGCCAGGCGGCCAGATGCTGAAGTCCACGGAAGGAGAGCGCTGATGTCCATCGCAACGGCAACACTGATCGCGTTGAGCACAGTTTCCTACAGCGTTGACTATCAGTATGACGAGCTGGGAAGACTGGTGGCGGAGAACGGTAACAGTGGTCAGAACGTCCGCTACGCCTATGACGCTGAGGACCGTCTGATCCAAATCACGGATTCGCAGAATCGCACGACGAAATTCGAGTATGACGCGCGAGGACGATTGTTGAAGAAGATAGATCCAGCGGGTGGCGCGACACTGCTGGCCCACGACGTGGGTGATCGTGTTACCAAGGTGATCGACCCCCGTGGATTGGTAACGAGATTCGAATACGATGGATTTGGACAACTGTGGAAGCAGAGCAGTCCGGATACTGGGGTCACGAGCCACCAATACAACGCAGGCGGAATGCGAACGGGTACCGTGCGTAACGATGGCAGTACGGTGTCCTTTACTCATGACGGTTTGGGACGACTTACTGAGGTCAATTCCGACGGTCAACAACACAGTTACAGCTATGATTGGTGCAGTAGGGGGCTGGGCCGGCTATGTGGATTGGCCGCTCCAACCACATCCACACATTTCGCCTACAGCCCTGCTGGTGAAGTTTTGATCAGGCGGGACTTCATCATTGCCGGTGGAGCGACGACGGACCACAGCACCACCTACGGCTTCGACGGGATTGGCAGGCCTAACAAGATCACCTATCCCAATGGAAACGCTGTTGAATACGGGTACGGGGCCGGCGGTCAACTTGGTTCAATGTCCGTGACCATCAACGGTGTGACCAAGCCGGTGATCACAGCCGCGAGTTACAAAGCAACGGGTGCTCGAAACAACCTCTCTTACGGCAATGGTCTTGTGCGTGGATATGGCCACGATCTGGACGGCCGCCTCACCTCCATGTCCGTACGGCGAGGGGACAACACCGCACTGAGCGCCTGGGACTACCAGCACAGCGCGGACAATGAGATCACCCGGATAGGTGACGGGGTCTCCCCGGACATGACGCAGGTCATTGGCTACGACGCGCTGAGTCGCCTGACCACCCTGACGCGATTCGGCGTGACCAACCAGCTCTCGTACGATGCGGGTGGCAATCACGATCGTTACCAAGCAGGAACCTCGTTGACCCAGTACAGCATCGATCCTCAGAGCAATCGCGTCCTGAACTACACGAGTGATGGCGTAGGCCGCCAGTACCAGTACGATGCTGTAGGTAACAGAATCAGCGAGACGAGCGGTTCGCGCGTGCAGACGTACACCTACAGCCCCTTCAACCGGATGAGTCAGGCTAACGTCAATGGGACCGTTACAAACTACATGCTCAATGCGCAAGGCCAGCGTGTAGCGAAGCTCAACGCAAGCACGAGCCGCTACTACTACGCGGGGCAGAATCAGCTCACCTCGGAGCTGACGGACGGTACTTGGACGAACTACCTTTGGTTCGGCGGCGAGCTGGTAGGCTTGGACCGTGGTGGGCAAGTTAACTTTGTACACGCCGATCATCTGGGGCGGCCTGAATTCGCTACGAACGCCAGCCAGCAGACGGTGTGGAAGGCTTACAACTACGCCTATGGCCGCAGTGTTCAGCAGGACAGCATTGGGGGGCTGAACATTGGTTTCCCAGGCCAGTACTACGATGCCGAGACGGGGCTCTGGTACAACGGATTCCGGGATTACGACGCAAGCATTGCCCGGTACGTGCAGAGTGATCCAATTGGGTTGGATGGAGGTATTAACACGTATGCGTACGCAAAGGGAAATCCAATTTATTATGTAGATCCGCTCGGTTTGGTTGGAGGGCCGTTGAACGGATTTAACCCAGGGTATGGTCCGATAGTCATCAAGACGCCGACTTCGGCCATACATTGGGCAGAGAAGCTTGGAATGGGCTTGGTTGTGAGTAAGGCGACGATGGGTGTTATGAGCGTAAACAATCGTGGACAGCTGGTGCCGAAGGCTTCATCACTACTGGGGCGAGTATCTGTAGTTGTCGCTCTTATGGAGCCTGTAGAAATGGGCTGTGCAGAGCTTGACTGTGATAAGAATGGAATAATTGATTTCTTGGAGAAAGCTCCGTCATCTTGCGATGCTCCTCAATAGTTTTCCAAATTTATTAAGGCTGTCGAAATGCGAAAAGAAGCTAATTCAAAGTACTCAAAGAAGTCACGGATGGCTTTCTCGGCACTTATTTTTATTTTTATCTACTTCTTTGGTGTTGCGATATTTTGGAACCTGCCAAAGTACTTATCTCAAGCCACGCCAGTGCTGGCGATCGTATGGTTCTTCGTAACCACTACACTCTCCAAATATCTGATTGGTTTGTTAGGTTGGAGTGACGAGGCATGAACTTTGATTAAATTTATGCTTAGCGCGGGAGGGGGTGAATTTGATTTCAGGTTCGAGAACGCTGATTGTGCTCTCCGTTCTAGTCTTGGCGTTGAGCTGCGCCAAGAATGATGTTGGACCTAGGATAGCGCAGCTGTGTTTTGATGATGAGCGGGGCGTCGATGAGCTGATTGGGGTTCTCGAAAAGATCGCTTCCGACAATTCCCTGGGCTTTGTTGATCGGAGTTCAGGTATCCAGCGAGAGCTGCGAACGCTTGGCATGGACCCGGGTTATAGGGTCATCGGAATTTCAGTAACTGGAGAGGACGGTGTGGGGCTCGCAGCAGGGAACTTGAGCCTGGGTCCTTATCAAGCGGTAGTAGGTTTTACACAGGGCGCTGACGCCGACGCATCTGAAGCGTTTGCCAAGAACGCGATTGCTGCCTTGGAAGCGAAATGGACGCTGCGTCAGGTTGCCAATGGCCAAGGTGCGTTCAAGTTGCCCGACTGCCGCTGAGAGCGCGAAGAGCAACGCGAGGTTGCTTGCGGTTTACTGATTACCACAATTCCGGGAATCGAAATGCAGAAATGTAAAGCGTAGGGCGTAGATGATCGTTTAGGCTGCTGGGCAGTATTTGCAGGCGTCCAAGCAGCACAGCTTGGATGCAGTCTTACCCGATACGCAGAGCATTGCCGCGGGCGGCTTCTTCCGTCGTCTGCCTCACCGCTCCGAATGTCCACTCTCGTCATAGCTGCGCGGACTGAACAAATCCGGCTGGATCAGCTCGATGAACGCCCGCGCCTGCGGTGACAGAAAACGTCCACGCCGCACGATCACCCCATAACTGCGCTCCGGGAACCACGCACTCATCGAGCGCGTCACCAGCTTCTCGCGATCAGCATCGTGGAGGCAGAGCGCCGGCACGATCGAGATGCCCATGCCCATCGCCACGTATTGCTTGATCACTTCCCAGCCGCCCACCTCCAGCGCCACGGTGTAGGGCAGCCGATGCCGCTGGAACACCTGGTCAACCAGCCGGTAGGTGATCTGGCGCTTGGGCGGCAGCACCAGCGGGTACTGCGAGATCGCCTCCAGGCTCAGTTCGCCGTGCGCCAGCGGGTGCTCGGGCGGGGCGATCAGCACCTGCTCGAAGCGGTAGGCCGGGGCGTAGCTGAGGTCGGCCGGCACGTCGGTCATCGAGCCCACCGCCAGGTCCGCCGCATCGCTGCGCAGCAGATCGGTGCCGTCGGCGCTGATCGCGTTGTGCAGGGTCAGGCGGACATCCGGGTGGCGCTGGCGGAAGCGCTCCACGATGCGCGGCAGCAGGTACAGGATGGTCGAGCTGTTGGCCGCGATGTTGAGCTCGCCCGCGTCCAGCCCCTTCACCTTGTCGCGGAAGCTGGCCTCCAGCCCGTCCAGGTTCTCCACCAGCGGCAGCGCCATCTCATACAGCAGTTGGCCTTCACGGCTGGGCACCAGGCGTCGCCCGCTGCGCTCGAACAGATTGACCCCGAGTTCGCGCTCCAGCGCCTGCAACTGCTGGCTGATGGCCGGCTGGCTGACGAACAAAGCCTCAGCTGCCCGTGAGACTGAGCCCAGGCGGACCGTCTGGCAGAACGCCCGCAGCGGCTTGAGCCGATCGGATTTATAGGAAAACCGGGGACTTGGCGTGCGCGGCGTGGTCATGGCGTCATGAGTATAAGCACACCTTATGTAAGCCATTGCAATAACTGCTTTGTCAAATATCGGCGCGGCGGCGCACGGTGGAGCTCAACCGCACCGCAGGAGCCCGCCATGTCCGCCGTCGCTTACGCCACCGCCCAGTCCACCCCCGCCGATGCACCGGCCACCCCCGGCATTGCCCTGACCACCCAGCTGGCCGGCCAGTCCGCGCTGCTGCCAGCGGGGGTACTGGCGCTGCTGGTGTCGCTGCACCGGGCGGTGGAGCCGGAGCGTCAGCGCCGGCTGCAGGCACGGGTGGCCCGCCAGGCCTTCTTCGATGGCGGCGGCCTGCCGGACTTCCGTGCCGATACCGCCGAGATCCGCGCCAGCGACTGGCACGTCGCCCCGCTGCCGGAGGCGCTGCAGGACCGCCGGGTGGAGATCACCGGCCCGACCGACCCGAAGATGGTCATCAACGCGCTGAACTCCGGCGCCAAGGTGTTCATGGCCGACTTCGAGGATTCCACCGCCCCGGCCTGGCGCAACCTGCTGGCCGGCCAGCAGGCGCTGATCGGCGCGGTGCGTGGCGATCTGACCCACACCGGCCCGTCCGTGGATGGGAAGCCGGGCAAGCAGTACACCCTGCGGCCGTTCAACGAGCAGGCCGTGCTGATCGTCCGCCCGCGGGGCTGGCACCTGGATGAGAAGCACGTGCGCATCGATGGCCAGCCGATCGCCGGTGGCCTGTTCGATGCGGCGGTGTTCGCCTTCCACAACGCCCGTACGCTGATGTGCAGGCAGCGGGGGCCGTACTTCTACCTGCCCAAGCTGCAGAGCATGGAAGAGGCGGCACTGTGGGAGACCGCGCTGTCGCACATCGAGGGCATGCTCGGCCTGCCGCATGGGCAGATCAAGGTCACGGTGCTGATCGAAACGCTGCCGGCGGTGTTCGAGATGGATGAGATCCTGCATGCGCTGCGCGACCGCATCGTCGGCCTGAACTGTGGCCGCTGGGACTACATTTTTTCCTACATCAAGACCTTCCGCCGGCACGCCGACAAGGTGCTGCCCGAGCGCGGCCAGGTGACGATGACCCAGCCGTTCCTGAAGGCTTATTCGGAGCTGCTGATCCGCACCTGTCACCGCCGCGGCGCGCATGCGATGGGTGGCATGGCCGCGCAGATTCCGATCAACCACGACGCGGCCGCCAACGAGCAGGCGATGGCGCGGGTGCGGGCGGACAAGCTGCGCGAAGTCACCGCCGGCCATGACGGCACCTGGGTCGCCCACCCCGCGCTGATCCCGGTCGCGCAGGCGATCTTCGACGAGCACATGCCCGGGCCGAACCAGCATCGCGTGCTGCGCAACGACGTGCAGGTGGGCCGCGATGACCTGATCGCCGCGCCCACCGGCACCATCACCCGCGCCGGTTTCGAGGGCAACGTGGAAGTCTGCGTGCGCTACCTGGCCGCCTGGCTGGACGGCAACGGCTGCGTGCCGATCCACCACCTGATGGAAGACGCGGCCACCGCCGAGATCAGCCGCAGCCAGCTGTGGCAGTGGCTGCACGTTCCCGGCCAGCACCTGGACGACGGCACCGCCATCGACCTGGCCCTGCTCGACGCCACCCTGGCCCAGCTGCCGGCGCGGCTGGGCGATACCGCCGCGCTGCCCGGCAGCGCCCGCATCCCCGAGTCCATCGCGCTGCTGGCCGACCTCAGCCGCCGAGAGGAGCTCACCGACTTCCTGACCCTGCCGGCCTACGACCGCCTCGACTGAACCCTGCCGGCCTACGACCGCCTCGACTGACCACCCGCCATCCACCTGCTGTTACCGCATCCGTTCCCTTTTGGAGATTCGACATGAGCACCCTGCAGACCGCCGAACAGATCCAGCACGCTTGGAACACCGACCCGCGCTGGGCCGGGATCACCCGCAACTACACCGCCGCCGACGTGGTGCGCCTGCGCGGCACCGTGCACGTGGAGCACTCGCTGGCACGGCTGGGCGCGGAGAAGCTGTGGACGTACCTGCAGGAGAAGGACTTCGTCAACGCGCTGGGTGCGCTGACCGGCAACCAGGCCATGCAGCAGGTCAAGGCCGGCTTGAACGCGATCTATCTGTCCGGCTGGCAGGTCGCCGCCGATGCCAACCTGGCCGGCCAGATGTACCCGGACCAGTCGCTGTACCCGGCCGACTCGGTGCCGGCGGTGGTCAAGCGCATCAACAACACCCTGCTGCGTGCTGATCAGCTGCACCATGCCGAAGGCAAGGATGACATCGACTTCCTGCAGCCGATCGTGGCCGATGCCGAAGCCGGGTTCGGCGGCGTGCTCAACGCCTTCGAACTGATGAAGGCGATGATCGAGGCCGGCGCGGCCGGCGTGCACTTCGAGGACCAGCTGGCCTCGGTGAAGAAGTGCGGGCACATGGGCGGCAAGGTGCTGGTGCCCACCCGCGAGGCCATCGAGAAGCTCAACGCCGCGCGCCTGGCCGCCGACGTGATGGGCGTCCCGACCCTGCTGGTGGCACGTACCGATGCCGAGGCGGCCGACCTGCTGACCAGCGATGTGGATGGCAACGACCAGCCGTTCACCACCGGCGAGCGGACCGTGGAAGGCTTCTACAAGACCCGCAACGGCCTGGACCAGGCCATCAGCCGCGGCCTGGCGTATGCCCCCTACGCCGACCTGATCTGGTGCGAGACCGGCAAGCCGGACCTGGCGTTCGCCCGCAAGTTCGCCGAGGCCATCCACGCGAAATTCCCGGGCAAGCTGCTGGCCTACAACTGCTCGCCCAGCTTCAACTGGAAGAAGAACCTGGACGACGCCACCATCGCGACCTTCCAGAAGGAGATCGCCAAATATGGCTACAAGTTCCAGTTCATCACCCTGGCCGGCTTCCACGCCCTGAACTACTCGATGTTCAACCTGGCGCACGGCTACGCCCGCCGCCAGATGAGCGCCTTCGTGGAGCTGCAGGAAGCCGAGTTCGCCGCCGCCGACCGCGGCTTCACGGCGGTCAAGCACCAGCGCGAGGTCGGCACCGGCTACTTCGACGCGGTGACCCAGGCGATCCAGCAGGGCCAGTCCTCGACCACCGCCCTGAGCGGGTCCACCGAGGAGGAGCAGTTCAACGCCGAACGCGCGGCCTGACCCGGCAAGGACGGCCAGGGTAGGCCCACAGGGCGGCCGGTTGGAGGACCTGACGCCCTGTGTCGTCTCCGGACCCGGCTCTTCACATCGTCAGACGCGGTAGAACGCGCGTGTTTTCACGATCTTGGGGGGTAAAAGTCGGAAATGGGATAGGGCGCACAGTTTTGAGGAGTGCTATCCTCCATCGCTCACCAGGGGGACGCTGAAAAGCGGGTGTTCGGAAATGACCGGCAAGGGTGCGGCGGCGATCATGTGCGAACAGGAATCAGACATCGACCGAAAGGCGATGGCTGAGATCGTGCACGCCATCCTGAGCAACGGCGAGTCCGCATTGTTCTCCGAATTCGGCCGGCAACGCAAGCTGCCCTCAGGCACCCATCTGTTCCATCGCGGCCACGCCGGCAACACGATGTACGTGATCGTCAGCGGCTGCATCGAACTGGACTTCGGCGAAGACCTCGTCGTGAAGTCACTCGGTCCCAATGAATTCTTCGGCGAGCTGGGCCTGCTGATCGGCGACCACCAGCGCACGGCCGGCGCGCGTGCGGTCCAGGACAGCATCGTGCTGGAACTGGACCACGACGATTTCCAGCGTCTGGTCGACCGCGACCCTGGCCTGCTGGCCTACTTCCTGCGCCGCACGATCATGCGGGTGGTGAGCAACGAGCAGGTGCTGATCCGCCAGCTGCGCCGCCGCAACCACGATCTCGAAACCGCGCTGGACAACCTCTACGTCACCACCCACCAGCTCACCCACACCCGCGAGCTGGTGCGCACCGACGAGCTGACCGGCCTGCACAACCGGCGTGGCCTCGCGCTCTACCTGCAGGACTGCCGTGCGCAGGAAAACAGCGCGCCGCAGGGCCTGCTGCTGATCGACTGCGACCAGTTCAAGCAGGTCAACGATGTGCACGGCCACCAGGCCGGCGACCGCGTGCTGCAGAGCGTGGCCAACATCCTGCGCTCGGTGGCCACCGAGCCGGACGTGGCCTGCCGGCTGGGCGGCGACGAATTCTGCCTGCTGCTGCGCAGCGCCGACCAGGACAGCCTGCAGCACGCCGCCGAGTTCATTCTCAGCGCGGTGCATGGCCTGATCGACCGTGCGCATGGCGTGCCGCATGTGTGCCCGGTCAGCATCGGGGTCTGTCTGATCGACCCGCAGACCGACTGGAGCGAGTGGTACGCCCGCGCCGACAATGCGCTGTACCAGGCCAAACGGCTGGGCGGCAACCGATTGCACTGGTCGCGATCAGCGACCGCCACACCCTGATCGGGAGATCGGCATGAACGGCGACAACGGAACGTCGACCCAGGCCCCGCAGATGCGGGCGCTGCTGTTCACCGATCTGTGCGACTCGCTGATCCTGGTGGAGCGGATTGGCGATGCGGCCGCGGCCGAGCTGTTCCAGGCGCATGACCGGCTGGTGCTGGTGTTGCAGCAACAGTGGAATGGTCGCCTGATCGATCGTTCCGATGGCCTGCTGCTGTTGTTCGAGCGCGCCATCGATGGTCTCGGCTTTGCGCTGGATTACCAGCGCGGCCTGCAGGAGATCGGCAAGCAACGCAACATCGTGCTGCGCGCACGCGCGGGCCTGCACGTCGGCGAAGTGCTGACCTGGGAAAACAGCCCCGAGGCGATCAAGGTTGGGGCCAAATCGCTGGAGGTCGAGGGCCTGGCCAAGCCGATGGCCGCGCGCCTGATGGCCCTTGCCCGGCCCGGGCAGATCCTGCTCTCGGCCGTGGCCGAATCGCTGACCCATCGCGCGGTGGGCGAGCTGGGGGAGCGTGGCGAGCGACTGGTGTGGAAATCGCACGGCGGCTGGCGGTTCAAGGGCATGCCCGGTCGCCAGTACATCCATGAAGTGGGCGAACCGGAGTTTGCGCCGCTGCGTGCCCCACGCGGCAGCCCCAAGGCCCGCCGTGCCGTGCCGCTGTGGCGCCGGCCGATGACACTGCTGGCCGAGGTGGCGCTGGTGGCAGGCATGGTCTTCGGCACCTGGGCCTTTCTACGCCCGACGCCGGCCATTGCCTTCGGCGAACGGGATTGGGTGGTACTGGGCAACCTCCATAACCTGACCGGCAATGCACTGCTGGACGACAGTCTTCAACAGGCGTTCCGCATTTCTCTGGAGCAGTCGCGTTACGTCAATGTGCTCAGCGACATGAAGGTGCAGGAAACGCTGGAGCGGATGCGTCGCGAAGGTGGAGCGCTGGACCGCGACGCGGCGATCGAGGTCGCGCTGCGTGAGGGTGCCAGAGCCGTGATCGTACCCACCGTGGCCGAAGTGCATGGGCGGCTGCGTGTTTCACTGGAACTGATCGATCCCAACACCGGCAATACGGCGTGGTCCGACCATGCCGATGGCCGCGGCATGGAATCCCTGCTGGGATCCACCGATGACGTCGTGGCTCAGATGCGCGTGGAGCTCGGCGAGGCCATGCATGACATCTCGCGGGACTCGATGCCGCTGCCCAAGGTGGCGACGGCCAGCCTGGATGCGCTGCATGCCTACGCGATGGGCGTCAAAGCATACGGCGATGGACGCTATGACGACGCGCAGCGGTTTTTCGGGCAGGCGGTGCGTTTCGATCCGGACTTCGCGTTCGCCTACCTGGCACAGCTGCGCATCCAGTGGGGCCGGGGCAATCCCGAAGGGGCCCGACAATCGCTGGCCGCGGCAAAACGCGCTGCCGGTCGCTTGTCAGGCCGGGATCGGCTGTACATGGACGCCTGGGATGCCGATCTCAACGGCGCCGGAACACTCGCCACGGCCGAAAAGTGGAAGCTCTTGGGCGATCTCTATCCCGATTACCACGGCGCCCATGCCAACTACGCCTGGTCCATGCTGAGCGTGGGGCGATATAGCGAGTCCGAGCAGGCTGCACGCAAGGCCGCTGTCGCACAGAACCCGTTGCAGGCCATGGCGTTGCAGGCGCTCGGTCGCGCCGAGCTGGCGCAGAATCACGCCGATGCGGCACTGCGCAGCTATCGTCAATCCGCACGGATCGGTCAATGGTCAGTGAACCGCCACATGGTCGCCGCGCTCGCCGCTCATGGAGACCTGGTGGGCGCCCAGCGCATGCTTGCCGCCGCTCGGAAGGATGATCTTGCCATGCACCTGGAGGGCACCGCCGTCGCGCTGGACGCGGGTGAGCCGGCGGCGGCACTGCGGGCCAATGCAGCTGCGCTGCGCCACTGTGGTGACAATGCGCGGATCTGCGGAATGTTCCAGGCGCAGTCCCTTTCGCTGGCCAGCATTGCCGTGCGAAAGGCCGGCGCACACGAATATGAGCAGCTTATCGCCACCATGATCGCGCAGGCGGCCGATCCTGCGGCAGGCGAGCGGGGAGAGTGGCTGTACATGGCCGCTGCCTCGGCCTATCTCGCGCAACGCGCAGAGCTCTATGACGTGGCACGTCGCCAGTTGCCGCATCTGCAGCGACTTGCCAAGGCGCTGGATGACCCGCGTGGAACGCAGATGGTGGCGGTGCTGGTGGCCAATCAGGATCGCGTGGATGGCCGGGCTGCGCAATCGGTGCAGCGCTTGCGCACGCTCATCGACGGCGGCGAGTTGTTCCAGGTCCACGTCGCCCTGCAGGACAGCCTGGTGGCCGCCGGGGACCAGGTGGCTGCCGCCGCCGAGCAACGCTGGCTGGCGACACAGCGCGGCAGGGCCTACGCGGAGAACGCCGGTTCCTATCTCCTGCAGGCGCTGAATGTCCATGACAGCCGAGCCGCGCAACGACGTCTGGACGCGACGTCGTTGCAGTAATCGCCAGATCTCAGGGCTGCGGCTTGCGCTGCAGTTGCGAGTCGATGTCACCGCTGACGAAACAGTGCGGAAAGCTGAAGGAACTGGTGGCGGTCAGGTGGGCAAGCAGGCGCGTGCGAGCGGCCTGGAATTCTTCCTTGCTGGCCAGCGGACCTCCTGATTCGCAGTCGCACGATGCCGCGCCCGCCTCGGCGCTGATGGTCGCCAACGCGGCAGCGGGATCGGCCTGGAACAGGGTACGGAACGCGTCGTCGCTGCTGAGCAGATCCAGCAGCTGCACGGCATCGTTGGAGGAAAGCGGCGGAGAAGTGCTGGTCATGTGGCATGTCTCGGAGATAGCGGAGGGAAGGAGGGGGCGTACGCGCAGGCCGGGGTATGACGTTACATCCGCGATCGATAGCGGCCTGCCCGTGAAGCGCTTGAGTCATTCGGTGATCATCGGTCTTCATCTTTGGCGATCCCGGCCGACACACTGGAACACGCGATGCTTCCCTTTCTGGCTGCCCATGCACGATACCCTCCACCTGCGCCGATGCCGCACCCTCTACCTCGAGCCCCGACAGCAGACCTCGTTCGATCTGCGCGCGCTGGTATCCGGTGGCACGGGCATGACCCTGCGCAGTGTCTGGACGGCGCTGGCACCGCACCTGCCGGCGCCGGTCGAGCTCACTGAGTCACAGGTGCTGCTGCTGGGACGTCTCGACCCGGAGCGATGGGAGCCATGGCCCGCCGGGGAAGATGACAACGATCTTCGCTACCTGCTGACGCATGGGCTGGTCCAGGCACAGGGAGCAGATCGCGACGCGTTGGCTCAACGTGAAGCGCAGCTGCGGCAGGTGCCGTGGTGGGGACCTGCCGCGATGCTCCACTGGCAGGGCCGCTGGCAGGGCGAGGACAGCGTGAAAGCCCTGGAATCGGCGGGGCTGCACACAGCGGCGGGGCTGCGCGCACACCTTGGACCGCCACCGCCTGCGTTGGCTCCCCATGCCGGAGAACCTCGCCGCCTGCCACGCCAGCCCGAGGAGGCGTTCGACCGCAGCCTGCGCGAGCGCAGCACCTGCCGCAACTTCGATACGGCGCAGCCGCTGCCGCTGGCCGAGCTGTCACGACTGCTGCAGCGCACCCTGGCTGAAACAGGACGGCAGGTAGTCGAAGAAGACGCGGTGTTTCTCAAAAAGAACGTACCGTCCGCCGGGGGCCTGCATCCCACCGAAGCGTATTTGCTGGTGCAGCATGTCGAGGGTCTCCAGGCGGGTCTGTATCACTACGATCCTGCCTCGCACGGCGTGTCCGCCCTGCCTTCCGATGCGCGGTCCATGGCAGAGCTGGCGGCGTTGTTCACCGCAGGCCAACACTGGTTTGCCGATGCGCCGGTGCTGATCGTGCTGGCACCCCGGTTCGCCCGCACCTACTGGAAGTACCGCCACCATCCCAAGGCCTACCGCGCGGTGATCCTGGATGTTGGTCACATCTCGCAGCTGCTGCTGACCTGCGCGACCGAACAGGGCCTGGGGGCCTTTGTTACGGCCGCGATCAACGAACAGGATATCGAGCAGGTGCTCGGCATGGATCCCATGCAGCTCAGCCCGCTCGCCGTGTGTGGCGTAGGCTGGCGCGCACAGCAGATGTCGACCTCTGAGTTCGACCCCGGCGGCCAGGTGTGGACGCCGGTACTCACTGCCGAGCCGCCAACCGGGTGACTCACCCCGCCTCGAAATCCACCAGCACCGCCCCATCGCCCACCTGGTCTCCGGCTTTCACCCGGTAGCCCTGCACGGTGCCATCGGCCGGCGCCTGCAGCGTGTGCTCCATCTTCATCGCTTCCAGCACCAGCAGCGGCGCGCCGCGTTTGACCGCCGTGCCCGGTGCCACCAGCGTGGCCACGATACGACCCGGCATCGGCGCGACCAGGCTGCCGGCATCGGCAACGGACTGGTCCGCTTCGCTGACCGGATCATGCAGGGTGAAGCGCTGCACGCCTTCGCTGCCGAACAGGTACAGCTCGTTGCCGTCGCGGATAACGGTGGCGCGGTGCAGCTGCTCGCCGATCTGTACGCGCAGTGCATCACCGGCCAGGCGGCCGCTGCCCTGCAGCGCGTTGCCGTCCATGTGGACGGTCCACTGTTCGCCCGCTCCCGCGCCCTGCACGGTGACGCTGCGCTGCGCGCCCCGGTGCTCCAGCGTCAGCGCGCGTGCGGCGGCCGCGCCGAGGCGCCAGCCATCCTGGGCCTGCCACGGCGAGTGCGGGTCACGCGCATCACGGCTGGCAGCCTCGCTGGTGGCCACGCCGGCGATCGCGGCGAGCGCCCAGAGTGCCGGACCGCTGTCGTTGTCGTTGGGGGTGAGGGCGGCCTGCTCGCGCTCGATCAGCGCGGTGTCCAGCTTGGCTTGGGTAAACGAATCGGTCATCACCAGCCGGCGCAGGAAGGCGGCATTGGTGGTCACGCCAACCACTTCGCACTCGGCCAGCGCCTGCTGCATGCGGCGCAGCGCGGCATCGCGGTCGACATCCCAGACGATCAGCTTGGCGATCATCGGGTCGTAGAACGGGGTGATCGCATCGCCCTGTTCGACACCGGCGTCCACGCGCACGTGTGCGGTGTTGGCCGGCAGGCGCAGGTGGCGCAGGGTGCCGGTGGACGGCAGGAAACCGCGGTCGGCGTCTTCGGCGTACAGGCGGGCTTCCAGTGCGTGCCCGCGGATCTGCAGCTGATCCTGCTGCAGCGGCAGCGGCTCACCGCTGGCCACGCGCAGCTGCCACTCGACCAGGTCGGTGCCGGTGATGCACTCGGTGACCGGGTGCTCCACCTGCAGGCGGGTGTTCATTTCCATGAAGTAGAAATCGCCATCGGGGCCGGCGATGAACTCCACCGTGCCCGCGCCGACGTAGTTGACCGCGCGCGCGGCATCGACGGCGGCCTTGCCCATCGCGGCGCGGCGCTCGGGCGTCATGCCGGGGGCAGGCGCTTCTTCGAGCACCTTCTGATGGCGGCGCTGCACCGAGCAGTCGCGCTCGAACAGGTACACCACGTTGCCGTGGCTGTCGCCGAACACCTGGATCTCGATGTGGCGCGGGCGCTCGACATACTTCTCCACCAGCACGTGTGCGTTGCCGAACGCCGACTGCGCCTCACGCTGGCAGCTGGCCAACGCCTCGGTGAAGGTGGCGCTGTCATCCACGCGGCGCATGCCCTTGCCACCGCCGCCGGCGCTGGCCTTGATCAACACCGGGTAGCCGATGCTGTCGGCCTGCTTGCGCAGGAACTCGGGGATCTGCTCGTCGCCGTGGTAGCCCGGGGTCAGCGGCACGCCGGCCTGCTGCATCAGCGCCTTGGCCGCGCTCTTGTCGCCCATCGCGCGGATCGCCGCCGCAGAGGGGCCGATGAACACGATGCCCGCCTCGGCGCAGGCCTGCGCGAAGCCGGCGTTCTCCGAGAGGAAGCCGTAGCCGGGATGGATCGCCTGCGCGCCGGTGCGGCGGGCGGCGGCCAGGATGGCGTCGCCGCGCAGGTAGCTCTCGCGCGCCGGTGCCGGGCCGATCGCAATGGCCTCGTCGGCCAGGCGCACGTGGCGCGCGTTGCGGTCGGCGTCGGAATACACCGCCACGGTGGCGATGCCCAGGCGCTGGCAGGTAGCGATGACGCGGCAGGCGATTTCGCCACGGTTGGCGATCAGGATCTTGGTGAACATGGTGGTCTCGTTGCGCGGGCCAGGGGCGGCGGTGCCAGGCGGCACCGCCCGTGCATTACATGCGGAACACGCCGAAGTCGGTCTTCTTCGCCGGGGCGTTGAGGCTGGCCGACAGCGCCAGGCCCAGCACACGACGGGTGTCGGCCGGATCGATCACGCCGTCATCCCAGAGCCGGGCGCTGGCGTAGTAGGGGTGGCCCTGCGATTCGAACTGCTCGCGGATCGGCGACTTGAAGCCGTCCTCTTCCTCGGCCGACCACTGCCCGCCCTTGGCTTCGATGCCATCGCGCTTGACCGTGGCCAGCACGCTGGCGGCCTGCTCGCCGCCCATCACGCCGATGCGTGCGTTCGGCCACATCCACAGGAAGTTGGGCGAGTAGGCGCGGCCGCACATGCCGTAATTGCCGGCGCCGAACGAGCCGCCGATCACCACGGTGAACTTGGGCACCTTGGCGCAGGCCACGGCCATCACCAGCTTGGCCCCGTCCTTGGCGATGCCGCCGTGCTCGTACTTGCGGCCGACCATGAAGCCGGTGATGTTCTGCAGGAACACCAGCGGAATGCCGCGCTGCGTGCACAGTTCGATGAAGTGCGCGCCCTTCAGCGCGGACTCGGAGAACAGGATGCCGTTGTTGGCGATGATGCCCACCGGGTAGCCGTGCAGATGCGCAAAGCCGGTGACCAGAGTGTTGCCGTAGCGCGGCTTGAACTCATCGAAGCGCGAATCGTCGACCAGGCGCAGGATCACTTCGCGCACGTCGTAGGGCTTGCGCGTATCGGCCGGAATCACGCCGTACAGCTCGTGGGCCGGATGCCGCGGTTCAACCGGAGCCTGCACCGCCAGCGCCGGCTCGGGCTTGCGCCAGTTGAGCTGGGCGATGATCGCGCGGACCCGGGCCAATGCCTGCAGGTCGTTGTCGGCCATGTGGTCGGCCACGCCGGAAATGCGTGTGTGCACATCGGCACCGCCCAGTTCTTCGGCGGTGACCACTTCACCGGTAGCCGCTTTCACCAGCGGCGGGCCGCCGAGGAAGATGGTGCCCTGCTCGCGCACGATCACCGTTTCATCGCTCATCGCCGGCACGTAGGCGCCACCGGCGGTGCAGCTGCCCATCACGCAGGCGATCTGCGGAATGCCCTGCGCGGACAGGTTGGCCTGGTTGTAGAAGATCCGGCCGAAATGGTCGCGGTCCGGGAACACCTCGTCCTGCAGCGGCAGGAATGCGCCACCCGAATCCACCAGGTAGATGCAGGGCAGGCGGTTCTGCTCGGCCACCTCCTGCGCGCGAAGGTGCTTCTTGACCGTCATCGGGTAGTAGGTGCCACCTTTGACGGTGGCATCGTTGGCCACGATCACGCACTCCACGCCCGAGACCCGGCCGATACCGGCAACCACGCCGGCACTGGGGATCGGATCGCCATACATGCCGTGCGCGGCCAGCGGGGCGATTTCCAGGAAGGCGCTGCCCGGGTCGAGCAGGGCATCGATGCGGTCGCGCACCAGCAGCTTGCCGCGCGCGGTGTGCTTGGCGCGTGCCGCTTCGCTGCCGCCCAGCGCGGTCTGCGCCAGGGTGGCGCGCAGGTCGTCGACCACCGCCTGCAACGCGGCGCGGTTGGCCTCGAAGGTGTCGCTGCCCGGTTGCAGCTGGGTGCTCAATACGGTCATGGCAGGGCCCTTACTTGGTGCGCTGGAACAATTCGCGGCCGATCAGCATGCGGCGGATCTCCGAGGTGCCGGCGCCGATTTCATACAGCTTGGCATCGCGCCACAGCCGTCCGGTCGGGTACTCGTTGATGTAGCCGTTGCCGCCCAGGATCTGGATCGCCTGGCCGGTCAGCCAGGTGGCCTTCTCGGCCGAATACAGGATCGCGCCGGCCGCATCCTGGCGCGTGGTCCGGCCCTGGTCGCAGGCGCGTGCCACCGCGTACACATAGGCGCGGCAGGCGTTGAGGCCCACATACATGTCGGCCAGCTTGGCCTGGATCAGCTGGAAGGTGCCGATCGCCTCGCCGAACTGCTTGCGCTCGTGCACGTAGGGCATCACCACGTCCATCGCGGCGGCCATCAGGCCGAGCGGGCCACCGGAGAGCACCACGCGCTCATAGTCCAGACCGGACATCAGCACCTTGACGCCACCGCCGACCACGCCGAGCACGTTGGCTTCGGGCACTTCGCAATCCTCGAACACCAGCTCGCAGGTGTTGGAGCCGCGCATGCCCAGCTTGTCCAGCTTCTGCGCGGTGGAGAAGCCCTTCATGCCCTTCTCGATCAGGAACGCGGTGATGCCCTTGGCACCTGCATCCGGATCGGTCTTGGCATAGACCACCAGTACATCGGCATCCGGGCCGTTGGTGATCCACATCTTGTTGCCGTTGAGCACGTAGTGATCGCCGCGCTTGTCCGCGCGCAGCTTCATCGAGACCACGTCCGAGCCGGCGCCCGGCTCGCTCATCGCCAGCGCGCCGACCAGCTCGCCGCTGCACAGGCCGGGCAGGTAGCGCTGCTTCTGGTCTTCGTTGCCGTTCTTGCGCAGCTGGTTCACGCACAGGTTGGAGTGCGCGCCGTAGGACAGCGCGATGCCGCCGGAGGCGCGCGAGATCTCTTCCATCGCCACCACGTGCGCGAGGTAGCCCATGCCGCTGCCGCCGTATTCCTCTTCCACGGTCAGGCCGAGCAGGCCCTGTTCGCCGAGCTTGCGCCACAGCGCATTGGGGAACAGATTCTCTTCGTCGGCCTTGGCCGCCAGCGGCGCGATTTCAGCGGAGGCAAAATGGGCCACGCTCTGGCGCAGCAGGTCGATCTCTTCGCCGAGATCGAAGTTCATGGTCGGGACGTGCATGGGCGACTCCGCAACAACAAGGGATGGGACGCGCCGGGAGGGATGGACGGGCTGACAGGGCCGTCCCGCGGGCGATGTACCCCCAGCGTAGCCGGGTTCGACAAAGAAGTGAACACAAATTCAAAAATTGAACATAGAATCAACAAATGGCCTATAAACGCTCCGCCCTGATGGAAGAACGCCTTGCCGGCGCCCGCGAACGCATCCTGCTGGCGACCCGTGCGCTGGTGGCGGCCGGCGGGTACCGCAATGCCCCGGTCACTGCCGTGGCAGCCGAAGCCGGGGTCTCCACCGGGCTGATCTACCGGCACTTCCCTTCCAAGGCCGAACTGTTCGTGGAGGTGCTCACCGCCGCCGTCGAGCACGAGCTGCGCATCTTCGAGGCGATCGCAGCCGAGCCGCTGCCCGCGCCGGAGCGCCTGCGCCGGGCGATCACCGCCTTCGTGCGCCGCGCGCTGGCCGGGCCCGGGCTGGCCTATGCCTTCATCGCCGAGCCGGTCGATCCGGAAGTGGAAGCCGAGCGCATCCGCTGCCGCCGTCTGTTCGGCGATGTGTTCCGGCGCATCGTCGCCGATGGCGTGGAGGCAGGCACCTTCCCGCCGCAGGACACCCATGTCGCAGCGGCCTGCATCGTCGGCGCGTTCACCGAGGCGCTGGTCGGCCCGACCGCACTGAGCCGCGACGCGCACGGCGACGAAGATGCGCTGGTCGAGTCGATCTGTGTTTTCTGCCTGCGTGCCGCGGGCGCCTGAGCCGCGCCGATGCTGCATTGCGACACCCGGCGGTCGCTTGCGCAGCGCCGCCGACGCTGGTCATACTCGGCCGACAAGCCGTGGTCCAACGACTACCAGCCAGGGGTATAGAGAGTGCGGAATTACGACCTCGAGTTCCTGAAACGCTTTTCCATGGTCATCGCGCTGCTGATGGCCATCACACTCGGCCTCATCATCTTCGCGGCCTACCTGCATACCAGCATTCCCCCTGAAGTCTCGCCGATGGCGGCCAAACGTACCGAGCAGCGCATCGCGCCGGCCGGTGCGGTGTACGCCGGCAGCACCGGTGCCGCCGCGCAGGCCGCCGCCCATGCCGCCGCGCTGGTCAAAGCCGCCTCGCAGGTCGCCTACGGTGGCACCACCGACGGCAAGGTGATCTACGACAACCTCTGCACCGCCTGCCATACCAATGGCGTCGGCAAGGCGCCGACGCTGGATCACGGGCATTGGGATGCGCGCATCGCCCAGGGCAAGGACACGCTCTACAAGCACGCAGTGGAGGGCTATACCGGCCCGGACGGTGGCATCATGCCGCCCAAGGGCGGTAATCCGGCGCTGACCGAGGAGCAGATCCATGCCACGGTCGATTGGATGCTGGCCAACCTGAAATGACGGCTTTGCCGGATCAGGCCACCGACGCCGCCGAAGGGCGGCGTTTCACTTTATGTGGTTAGCCTTGTCGCACTTCCCTGGAGTCCCGCTTCCGATGCGCCGTACCCCCCTCGTGTTCGCTCTCGCGCTGGCGTTGTCCGGCGCGGTCCATGCCGCCCAGCCGCAGCCCGCCACCTCGCCGCAGGCGCGCCCGGCGCCGACCACGTCGGCCACGGTCACCCTGACCGCGCCGCCCACCGACTGGCGCACGCTGGATGGCCAGCAGGTCCGCATCGCCGCGCCGCTGACCCTGGCCGGCACCGATGGCCTGTCGCGCTTTGGTGAGTTGACCGTGGCCTTCGGTGGTCGCCTGTGGCAGCCGAGCGAAGTGGCCGCGCCCGGCACCGCGGGGCACGCGCAGGTGGTGGCCGACAACCTGCATCGCCGGCTGGTGCTCGACGATGGCAGCGACGCCCGCGACCCCGGCCTGGTGGCCTACCTGCCGGCGGCGGCGAACCTGCGCACCGGCATGGTCCTGCGCAATGTGGAAGGCGTCGTCCGTATCGATCCCAAGGGCAACACGCGTCTGCAGGTGACCCGCCCGCTGAGCCTGCCGGCGCTCGAGCGCCCGGCAGTCCCGGTGGTGGCTGGCGCCCTGCACGTGGCCGCGTTCAATCTGGAGAACTTCTTCAATGGCGACGGCCAGGGCGGTGGTTACCCGACCCTGCGTGGTGCGCGCACCCTGGCCGAACACCAGGCGCAGAAAGCCAAGCTGGTCGCCACCATCAACGCCCTGGGTGCCGATGTCGCCGCGCTGATGGAACTGGAGAACGATGGCTACGGCCCGCAGTCGGCGATTGCCCAGCTCGTCGATGCGCTCAATGCGGACCGGGGCCAGGGTGCCGACTGGCGTTTCATCAACGCGAAGCAGGGCCCCGGTGACAACCCGATCCGGGTCGGCATCATCTACCGCGCCACGCGCGTGACCCCGGTCGGCGCCCCCGCCGTGCTGGAGAAGGAGCCCTTCGGCGAACGCAGCCGCGTGCCGCTGGCGCAGGCCTTCCGTGCGGGCAAGGGCGCACCGTTCGTGGTCGTGGCCAATCATTTCAAATCCAAGGGTTGCTCGGAAGCGACCGGCGCCGATGCCGATCAGAAGGACGGCCAGGCCTGCTGGAATGCCACCCGGATCGCCTCGGCCACGCTGCTGGACCAGTGGCTGGCGACCGACCCGACCGGTGCCGGCACCCGCGATGCGGTGCTGCTGGGCGACTTCAACGCCTACGCCATGGAAGATCCGATCCGCACCCTGCACGCCGCCGGCTGGCGCGATGCGTTCGCCGTGGCGAAGGTCGAACGGCCTTACAGCTACGTCTACAACGGGATGACCGGCCGGTTGGACCATGCGCTGTTGAGCCCGGGCATGGCCAAGCGCCTGCGCGCGGCCGCGGAGTGGCACATCAACGCCGATGAGGCTGACGATGTCGGCTACCGCGACCGCAACGAAGCGGGTCCGTGGCGCAGCTCGGACCATGATCCGCTGCTGCTGGGGTTTGATCGCTGATACCGCGCGGGTGCGCCGGCACGCCCGGCCACCGTCGCGTTGCCCGGGTAGTGCCGGCCGCTGGCCGGCACCGCATCAACCAGTTACCACGTGCCCCACGCGATCAGCCCGATCGCCACCACGGCCAACGCCAGGCCCACCCGGTTCCACACACTGGTGCGCTCGCCGAAACCGACGATGCCCACCAGCGCACCCAGCACCACCACGCCGATGTTCATGCCGGCGAACACCACCGCCGGGCTGTCCGGCAGGTGCTGGTGGGCGCGCACGTAGAACAGGATGTTGCCGAAGTTGAGCAGGCCGAGCAGGGCGCCGCCGACCCCGTTGCGCCATTGCAGGCGGGCGATGCCGCGCAGGTGGCGCCAGAGCTGCAACGCCAGCATCAGCACGAAGGCCAGGCTGAAACTGGCCAGCAGCGCGGCCATCGAGGGCGTGCCCGACAACGCCACCTTCTTGAGCAGGATGTCGACCAGGGCATAGCCCACCCAGACGGACAGCAGCCATGGCCAGGCCCGTCCGCCGCTGGGCTCGGCCGCGCCGGCGCGTGGGCGCACGCTGATCCCCAGGATCGCCAGCAGCCCCAGCCCCAGGCCGGCCAGCTTCCAGCCGTTGGCGGTCTCGCCGAACACCAGGAACGCGGCCAGCAGTGAAAGCAGCAGCGACAACCGCTGGGCCACGTCGCTGCGCACGATCCCGGCGCGGGTCACCGCGCGGGCCATCATCAGGAAGATCGCCGGCAGCACCACGGCCAGGCAGAGCAGGGCCGCCCACGGTGCATGCGGGGCCTGCAGCGAGGCCAGCGAGGGCTGAAGCAGCACCGCGCTGAGCACGCTGGCGACCAGGTAATTCCAGGTCACCACCTGCGGCATGTCCAAGCGCTGACGCGGCGCCAGCTTCAGCAGGACCGAGACCAGCACGCTGCAGAAAACACTGAAAACCAGATAGTGCATGTACGAACCCGGCGGGGGCGGCGGTGAAGCACGCGGAGGGACGGTATTATGACGCCATGCACAATCCCCCATTTCCCCAAGAAAGCGGTGCGCTGACGCTGGACGGACCGGTCGGTCCGCTGGATGTCGTGGTTGATCTGCCCGAGGCCGGTGTCGCGGTGCAGCCGGTGGTGGCGATCGTCTGCCATCCGCTGTCCACCGAGGGCGGCAGCATGCACAACAAGGTGGTGACCATGGCCGCGCGCTCGCTGCGCGACCTGGGCATCGCCACCGTGCGCTTCAACTTCCGCAGCGTCGGCGACTCGGCCGGCACGTTCGACAATGGCGTGGGCGAGCAGGACGACCTCAAGGCCGTCGCCGCCTGGGTGCGTGCGCAGCGGCCGGGCCAGGACCTGTGGCTGGCCGGTTTCAGCTTCGGCGCCTACGTCTCGCTGCGCGCGGCGGGCGACCTGCAGCCGACCACCCTGATCTCGATCGCGCCGCCCGCCGGGCGCTGGGATTTCGAGGGCATGCAGCCGCCGGCCCAGTGGCTGGTGATCCAGGGTGAGGAAGACGAGATCGTCGATCCGCAGGCGGTCTATGACTGGCTGGACGGCCTGGACGCACCGCATGAACTGGTGCGCATGCCCGATACCAGCCACTTCTTCCACCGCAAGATCGTCGACCTGCGCGGCGCGCTCATCCATGGCGTCAAGCAGTGGCTGCCGGTTCCCGCGCCCGACGCGGCCCCCGACGCGGCATGAGCGACACCGTGATGACCCCGTCGCAGCGCTACGCCGATGGCGTGGCCCGGGGCGAATGGCAGAACGACCCGGCCCAGCACGCCGCCCTGGCCGAGCTGGACCGCATCCATATCGCGCTGGTCGACAGCGCGCAGGATGGCTGGCTGGATCGCCTTTCCGCATTCTGGAAGAAGCCCGAACCGGTCAAGGGCCTGTACTTCTGGGGCGGGGTGGGGCGCGGCAAGACCTTCCTGGTCGACCTGTTCTATGACGGCCTGCCGATCGAGCAGAAGTACCGCACCCACTTCCATCGCTTCATGCGCGGCATCCACGAGCGCCTTCGCGAGCACCAGGGGCAAAGCGATCCGCTGGCGAAGATCGCCCAGGAATGGCGCAGCAAACTGCGCGTGCTGGTGCTGGACGAGTTCTTCGTCACCGATATCGGCGATGCGATGCTGCTGGCGCGCCTGCTCGAGCGCATGTTCGCCGAGGGCGTGACCCTGGTGACCACCTCCAACACCGCGGTGGAAAACCTGTACCTCAACGGCCTGCAGCGCGACAGCTTCCTGCCCGCGATCGGGCTGCTGCAGACCTACTGTGTGGAGTTGTACGCCGAAGGCACCGAGGACTACCGCATGCGCGCGCTGACCCGCTCGCCGGTGTACCAGTCCCCGATCGATGCCGGCAGCGATGCCTGGCTGGCCGGCCGCTGGGCCGAGCTCAGCGGTGGGCAACCGGCCAAGGCGGGCAACATCGAGATCGAAGCGCGCAAGATTCCGGTACGCGGCCGCGGCAAGAGCATCGTCTGGTTCGATTTCAAAGCGCTGTGCGAAGGCCCGCGCGGCCCGTCGGACTACATCGAGATCGCGCATGAGTTCAACACCGTGCTGCTGGGCGACATTCCGCACTTCGACAAGCTGAATGAAGATGCCGCGCGCCGCTTCGTCAACCTGATCGACGAGCTCTACGACCGCCACGTCAACCTGGTCTGCACCGCGACCGATTCACCGGTCGGGCTGTATTCCGGCGTGCGCCTGCAGGGCGCGTTCGAACGTACCGCCTCGCGCCTGATTGAAATGCAGAGCGCCGAGTACCTGGGCACCCCGCACCGCGCGTAGCTCCACGCCGGGCCTGGATAGGCCGTGATGTAGATCCACGCCCTGCGTGGATGCTTGCTACAACGGGGGCAGCACCAGCGCGTCCCCGCGCGGCTGTTCGTGCGCGATCGGCGCGGTCGCGTCCTTCTCGCGGTCCATCACCATCATCGCCAGCGGCTTGCCCTGGTAGCGCACCTCCAGCGACTGCTGGATCGCATCCAGCGCCAGCACCTGGGTGCACAACGACCGGGCCTGTACCTCCAGCGCCTGCCCTCGGACGTCCATGCGACGCTCCAGGTCGGCCTCCATCTTCTCGGCGCGCGCCTCGATCCGATCCGAGCCGCCGGTCAGCATCGTCCACATCACCCCGCGGGCAAGCGAGGCAGACATCGACTCGGCCGCCTGCTCGATGCGCGCCTCGAACTGCTCGCCGAACAGATCCTGCTCCCAGATCCCGCGGCCCAGCGTACGGCCAACGTAATCGTGGGCATCCCTGCGCAGCCCCTCCACCTCGCGCGCCTTGCGGCGGCTGCCGGTCATGATCTCCACCGTGGCCCCCAGCGCATCGAAGGCGATGTCCGTGACCTCCCCGGCCACCCCGGCCACGGCAGGCACCAGCTGGCGGGTGCCCCATTCGAGCTGGCGCAGGCGCTGGGCGTCGGCGTCGCTGACCGGAATCGGCTGGCGGTCGATGTTCAGTTCGCCATCGTGGAAGAAGATCTCCGCCGGCACCTGGTCGCGGTTGCGCAGCCAGATCCCGCCGCTGTCCACCAGCACGTTGTAGGGCGTGCTTACCCCGCACTGGCGCGAGGACAGCTCCGGCCCCTTGCTCCCGCCGGCAGCGGTGGTGCCAGCCAAGGTCAGGCCCAACATCAGACAGCCGGTCAGGGGCAGGCGCATGGTCGCGTTCATATAAAGGAGACAACCGGAGCGTGGCACCCCGGGGCGACCCCGGCGCGGGTCGGAAGTCACCCTGACCGGCGGCCATTCGTTAGGGTCGCGTGAGGCCCGCTGTTCCGTTTTTCGCGCCCCTGCGTCGCATCCCCGATCGGCGTTTCGGCCTTGACTGCGCACTCGCTTTCGACAGGTCCAGACCGTTCGTCGGACGCCTTCCCGGCCCGGTCCTTGCGCCGCAAGGGATTAGGGAAATTCACTACATTTGGCGTTGACGACACCTGGTACCCCCACTATCTTGTGGCCGTCGGTACCGCCGACCACAAGTCGACGGGCGTATCGCCTTCACGCCGATGGCCTGAAGACCTACTGACAACCGCACGAAGTACAGCGTGTGGTGCCGGTCGCAGGATTCTCCGGGGGGAGAGGACCGGTGACGCAGGGGAATCGCCCGCAGGCTTGCCTGCCCGGGTCGCGGCTCCTGCGACGCCGATAGTCCACCCTGAGCATCTCTGCATCGGTTCCGGCGCCTGCCAGGCAGACCCACGCTGTACCACCCCAAATCACGCCAAGAGGAAAACGCCGTGAGCACCGAAACCAGCGCAGCTATCGATAAGGAAAGCGAATTCCTGCTGACCTCGCCGCCCACGGCGACCGCCATGAGCGTGACCAAGCGCAATGGCACGACCGAACTGGTGGACCTGAACAAGATCGTGCGCGCCGTACAGCGCTGCTGCGAAGGTCTGCATGCGGTGGATCCGATGCGCGTTGCGACCCGCACCATCTCCGGCCTGTACAACGGCGCGACCACCCAGGAGCTGGACGAGCTGTCCATCCGCACCTCGGCGCTGCTGATCGGTGAAGAACCCGAATACGGCCGCCTCGCCGCGCGCCTGCTGGCCAACTTCATCGCCAAGGAAGTGTCCGGCCAGGAAATCCATGCGTTCTCGCAGTCGGTTGGCCGCGGCCACGAAGTGGGCCTGATCAACGCGCGCCTGCTGGAGTTCGTGCAGGTCAACGCGCGCAAGCTCAACGACGCGATCGATCCGTCGCTGGACCTGCATTTCGATTACTTCGGTCTGCGTACCCTGTACGACCGGTACCTGCTGCGTCACCCGCACACCCGCAAGGTGATCGAGACCCCGCAGCAGTTCTTCCTGCGCATTGCCAGCGCGCTGAGCGAAGACGTGCCGGAAACCCTCGCGCTGTACAAGCGCATGGGCAACCTGGATTACCTGCCGTCCAGCCCGACGCTGTTCAACTCCGGCACCACGCATGAGCAGCTGTCCTCGTGCTTCCTGCTGGATTCGCCGCAGGATTCGCTGGAGTCGATCTACGCCAAGTACGGTGATATCGCCCAGCTCTCCAAGTTCAGCGGCGGCATCGGCGTCAGCTACAGCCGCGTGCGTTCGCGTGGTTCGCTGATCAAGTCGACCAACGGTCATTCCAACGGCATCGTGCCGTGGCTGAAGACCATGGATTCCTCCGTGGCAGCGGTGAACCAGGGCGGCAAGCGCAAGGGCGCGGCCTGTGTATACCTGGAAACCTGGCACGCCGACGTCGAGGACTTCCTCGAACT
Organism: Stenotrophomonas sp. HMSC10F06; assembly: GCF_001807865.1. Lineage (NCBI taxonomy): Bacteria > Pseudomonadati > Pseudomonadota > Gammaproteobacteria > Lysobacterales > Lysobacteraceae > Stenotrophomonas > Stenotrophomonas sp. HMSC10F06. Next base: position 65,380 of record NZ_KV791308.1, read on the forward strand.
GCGTGACAACACCGGTGACGAATCGCGCCGTGCGCACAACCTGAACCTGGCCAACTGGGTGCCGGACCTGTTCATGCAGCGCGTGGAGGCCGACCAGGAATGGTCGCTGTTCGATCCGAGCGTGGTGCCCGAGTTCACCGATCTGTTCGGCGAGGCCTTCGAGCAGGCCTACCTGCAGGCCGAAGCCCAGGGCAAGGCCCAGCGCACGATCTCCGCCCGCAAGCTGTACTCGCGGATGATGCGTACCCTGGCCGAGACCGGCAACGGCTGGATGACGTTCAAGGACAAGTGCAACCGCGCCAGCAACCAGACGCTGCGCCCGGGCAACGTGATCCACCTGTCCAACCTGTGCACCGAAATCCTGGAAATCACCTCGGCCGAAGAGACCGCGGTGTGCAACCTGGGCTCGATCAACCTGGGCAATCATTTCGACGGCCACGGCGAGTTCGATTTCGACAAGCTGGCCGACACCGTGCGCCTGGCCGTGCGTCAGCTCGACCGCGTGATCGACCTGAACTTCTACCCGATCGAAACCGCCCGCCGCGGCAACCTGCGCTGGCGTCCGGTCGGCCTGGGCTGCATGGGCCTGCAGGACGTGTTCTTCCGCAAGCGCCTGGCCTTCGACAGTGCCGAAGCCCGTACGCTGTCGAAGAAAATCGCCGAGACGATCTACTTCCACGCGCTGGAAACCTCGTGCGAGCTGGCCCAGGAACGCGGCAAGCACCCGTCCTTCGCCGACACCCGTGCCGCCAGCGGCGAGCTGCAGTTCGATGCCTGGAACGTGGTGCCCGAAGACACCGCGCGTTGGGATGCCCTGCGTGAGCGCATCAAGGAACACGGCCTGCGCAACTCGCTGCTGATCGCGATCGCCCCGACCGCGACCATCGCCTCGATTGCCGGTTGCTACGAGTGCGTCGAGCCGCAGGTGTCCAACCTGTTCAAGCGCGAAACGCTGTCCGGCGACTTCCTGCAGGTCAACCGTTACCTGGTGAACGAGCTGAAGAAGCTCGGCCACTGGACCCCGGAAATGCGCGACGCGATCAAGCTGGCCGAAGGCTCGATCCAGGGCATCACCCAGATCCCGGAAACGCTGCGCCACGTGTACCGCACCGCCTGGGAACTGCCGATGCGTTCGCTGATCGACATGGCCGCCGACCGTGGCGCGTTCATCGACCAGTCCGCCTCGCTCAACCTGTTCATGGAAAGCCCGAGCATCGGCGCGATGTCCTCCATGTACATGTACGCCTGGAAGCAGGGCATCAAGACCACCTACTACCTGCGTTCGCGTCCGGCGACCAAGATCGCCAAGACGACCGTCAGCAGCTACACCCCGGTCGAAGCCGTCGCCTGCTCGCTGGAAAATCCGGAAAGCTGCGAGGCGTGCCAGTAAACAAGGCGTGCCGGCCCACCGGGCCGGCAACGCCGGGTGCACCGACCAACGTCGGCGCCTATCCGGGAACACCGGTTCCGCCGGAAAAATCACACATCCGGTAGCGACCGACCGTTGGTCGGTCGTTGCCAAGAAGGACGAAACACCATGGCCGACAAGCCTCGCCAAATGCTGCTCGATCCCGGTTTCGAACTGACGTTGCGCCCGATGCGCTACCCGCAGTTCTATGACATGTATCGCAACGCCATCAAGAACACCTGGACGGTCGAGGAAATCAACTTCCAGATCGACATCAGCGACCTGCACGGCAAGATGTCGCCGGGCGAGCGCCACCTGATCCACCGCCTGGTCGCGTTCTTCGCCACCGGCGACTCGATCGTGTCCAACAACCTGGTGCTGAACCTGTATCAGCACCTGAATGCGCCGGAAGCGCGCATGTACCTGTCGCGCCAGCTGTACGAAGAAGCGCTGCACGTGCAGTTCTACCTGACCCTGCTCGACAACTACCTGCCCGATCCGGACGAGCGCGCCAAGGCGTTCGACGCGGTGGAGAACATCGACTCGATCAAGAAGAAGGCGGACTTCTGCTTCAAGTGGATCGACTCGATCCAGAACCTGAAGCGCATCGGGACCCGTGACGAGCGTCGCCAGTTCCTGCTCAACCAGATCTGCTTTGCGGCGTGCATCGAGGGCCTGTTCTTCTTTGCAGCTTTCGCCTACGTGTACTACTTCCGTTCGCGTGGCCTGCTCAACGGTCTGGCCTCGGGCACCAACTGGGTGTTCCGCGACGAGAGCGCGCACATGGAGTTCGCGTTCGAGTGCGTGGACGTGATCCGCGAGGAAGAGCCGGACCTGTTCGACGATGCGATGAAGCAGCAGGTGTATGACATGCTGGCCGAGGCGATCGAGTGCGAAGTGCAGTTCGCCGAGGACGTGCTGTCGGGCGGCGTGGCAGGCATTTCGACGCGTGACATGCGCCAGTATCTGCAGCATTGCGCGGACAATCATTTCCATCGCCTGGGCATGGAGAAGAAGTACAACGTGCGCAATCCGCTGAGCTTCATGGAGCTGCAGGACGTGCAGGAGTTGACCAACTTCTTCGAGCGTCGTTCGTCGGCCTACCAGGTGGGCGTGAAGGGCGAAGTGTCGTTCGACATGTCGTTCTGATCTGACGCTCGCGTCGTGATTCCGAAGAGCCCCGGACCTGTTCCGGGGCTTTTCCGTCTGCGCTCTACGCGACCCATCCACCCCCCTGTCGTATCATCCGCGCCACCCCACCATTCCCGGCCCCCGCCATGACCCCGATCCCCGAAACCATCCCGCCCATCGAAGTCCGCATGGCCGAGATCGTGTTCCCCAACCACACCAACCACCTGGGCACCCTGTTCGGTGGCCAGGCACTGGCCTGGATGGACAAGGCGGCGTTCCTGGCCGCGGCCCGCTACTCGCGCCGCACCGTGGTCACCGCGCGCTCGGACCAGGTCGATTTCAAGCTGCCGATCCGCATTGGCCAGATGGTGGAAACCGTCGGCCGCATCGTCGAAGTCGGCCGCAGCTCGATGAAGGTGGAAGTGGAACTGATCGCCGAAGATCTCCACACCGGTGAGCGCAAGCTGTGCACGCGCGGGCACTTCGTGATGATCGCGCTGGATGCCGACGGCCACCCGACCAGCGTCCCGTCGCTGCCGGGTGACATCCCGGGTCCGTAAGCGGCTCCCGATCTCCCGATTGCCTCACCCCCCCTGCGCCCCCATCTGCTGTCCATGAGCACACCTCTCGCCGAGTTCATCGACCGCGCCCAGCGCCTGTTCGTGCTGACCGGCGCGGGCTGCAGCACCGATTCGGGCATCCCGGATTACCGCGATGCCGATGGCCAGTGGAAGCGGACGCCGCCGGTCACCTATCAGGCATTCATGGGTGAGCTGGCCACGCGCCAGCGCTATTGGGCGCGCAGCCTGCTGGGCTGGCCACGGTTCGGTTGGGCCCAGCCGAACCGCACGCATGCCGCGCTCGCCGCGCTGGAAGCCCGTGGCCAGGTCGAGCTGCTGCTCACCCAGAATGTCGATCGCCTGCATCAGCGGGCGGGCAGCGAGGCGGTGATCGATCTGCATGGGCGGCTGGACCAGGTGCGCTGCATGGGCTGTGAAGCGCGTACGCCGCGCGAGGCGTTCCAGCACCGGCTGTTGGCGCTCAACCCGGGCTGGGAGCACCTGGAGGCCGCACAGGCGCCAGACGGCGATGCTGATCTGGACATGGATTTCTCGTCCTTCCAGGTGCCGGCCTGCCCGGCCTGCGGCGGCGTGCTCAAGCCGGATGTCGTGTTCTTCGGTGAAAGCGTGCCGCGTGAGCGCGTGGCCACCGTTCACGACCATCTGCAGCGCGCCGATGCGGTGCTGGTGGTCGGCTCCTCGTTGATGGTCTATTCCGGCTTCCGCTTCGTGCAGGCCGCGGCCCAGGCCGGGTTGCCGATCGCCGCGCTCAACCGCGGGCTTACCCGCGCCGATGCGCTGCTGAGCCTGAAGGTCGACCAGTCCTGCGCCGACGCGCTGGCCTTCCTGCTGCCGGGGACCGCCACCGCCTGAGCCGCTGCGAAACACTGATCCACTGGCACGGTTGCCTCCGCCGCCGCACAGGAGTGCAATGGCGCCCGGTTCCATTTCCTCTTCCCGAGTTCCCCCCTTGAGCCAGCTCTTTTCCTCCATTTCCTTCGGCCCGCTGTCCCTGCCCAACCGCATCGTGATCGCGCCGATGTGCCAGTACTCCTGCACCGACGGCCTCGCCAATGACTGGCACCGCATCCACCTCGGGCAGCTGTCGCAGTCCGGCGCCGGCCTGCTGATCCTGGAAGCCACCGCCGTGCTGCCGGAAGGCCGCATCAGCTGGGCCGATCTGGGCCTGTGGGATGACGCTACCGAAGCCGCGCTGGCCTCGGTCGTGGCCTCGGTCAGGCAGTGGTCGCCGATGCCGCTGGGCGTGCAGTTGGGCCATGCCGGCCGCAAGGCCTCGGTCAACAAGCCGTGGGAAGGCGGCGGCGCGATGGACCCGTCCGATCCGCGCGCGTGGCCCACGGTCGCGCCGTCCGCGCTGCCGTTCGCCAAGACCGATCCGACCCCGACCGAACTGGATCTGGCCGGCATCGATGCCATCGTGGACGCCTTCGCGGCGGCGGCACGTCGCGCCGAACGGGTGGGCATGGACCTGATCGAACTGCATGCCGCGCACGGTTACCTGCTGCACCAGTTCCTGTCGCCGCTGAGCAATCGCCGCGAGGACGAATACGGCGGCTCGCTGGAGAACCGCATGCGCCTGCTGGTGCGTGTGTTCGATGCGGTGCGCGAAGCGGTGTCCGATCGCATTGCCGTCGGTGTGCGCATCTCCGCCAGCGACTGGGTGGCCGGCGGCTGGGACATCGAGCAGAGCACGACCCTGGCGCACGTGCTGGACGCGCGCGGGTGCCAGTTCCTGCACGTCTCCAGTGGCGGCAATGACCCGCGCCAGCAGATTCCGCTGTCGCCGGGCTACCAGGTACCGTTCGCGCAGGCGATCAAGGCGCACAAGCTGCGCATGCCGGTCATCGCGGTGGGCCTGATCACCGAGCCCTCGCAGGCCGAATCGATCCTGCGCCATGGCCACGCCGATGCGATCGCGCTGGCCCGCGGCATCCTCTACGACCCGCGCTGGCCGTGGCATGCCGCCGCCGCACTCGGCGATTCGGTGGCACCGGCACCGCAGTACCTGCGCTGCGAACCGCGCGAAGCCCGCGGTGTGTTCATCGCCCCGGAACGCTGACCCGCGAAAGGTCGTGCCGGCCGCTGGCCGGCATCCCGGGTGGCCCTGCGCTCAGCCGGCGTCCACCCGCCATGCGGGCGGCAGCCCCTCGATGATGTGCTGCATCAGCGCCCGCACCTTCGGCGTCAGATCGCGGCGATCGCTGACGCACAGGAACAACCGCATCGGCTCCGGTGAGGCCTGCGTGCTCTCCGCATCGCCCGGCTCGAACAGCGCCTGCAGCTCACCGCGCGCGAGATAGGGCGCGGCGACGAACGCGGCCAGCCGGGTGATGCCGCCGCCGGCCACTGCCATCGCGGCCAGCGCATCGATGTCGTCGCTGACCAGCGCCGGGGCGACCTCGGCATCGAAACGCATGCCGTCGCGCACGAAGCCCCACGGCAGGTAGCGCCCGTCCAGCGGGTAGCGCAGCAGCAGACAGCGGTGCTCGCGCAATGCCTCCGGCGTCAGGGGAATGCCAGCCCGCGCGAGATAGGACGGGGCCGCGCAGAACACGAACGGCACCTGCGCGATCGGCCGCGCCACCAGGCCTTCCTCCAACTGCGGCTCGATCCGGATGCTGACGTCCACGTCTTCGTGGGCGTGGTCCACACTGCGGTCGGTGAGCAGCAGTTCGATCGCCAGGCGCCGGAAACGCGCCTGAAGCGAGGGCAGCAGCGGCGCCAGCGTGTGCCGGCCGAAGGCGGTGCTGCTGGCGATCCGCAGGCGCCCTTCGGGCGTGGCGTCCAGATCGGTCACGGCAGCCTGGGCGCGCTGCAGGTCGCGTTCGATATGGCGCACCTGGGCCAGGTACAGCGCGCCGCGCTCGGTCAGGGCCAGGGTGCGGGTGGTGCGGTTGAGCAGGCGCACGCCCAGATGCGCCTCCAGCCGGGCGATGTTCTGCCCGACCGCGGCCGGACTGACCCCCAGCGTCCGCGCGGCCGCGGCCAGGCTGCCGGCATCGGCGGTCCGGATGAAGCTGCGGATTGACTGGAGAATGTTCATGCTGGCCGCCATTCTCGCGCTCCATTGGAAAGAATTTCTTTATAAAGCGCCAAGCCCATCCGGTCTACCCGCCCCGCTGGGGCCTGCTTATCGTGCCTGTCCCGCAACCGCCAGGTTGCCTGCTCGCCCGGCTCCGCAGCCTGGGCGACGCCGCTTCCGCGTTGTGCCGCCCCCGCTGCCGTCGCGTCCTGCGCACGGCCTGGCAGCCTTCCCCGGAGATGGACATGAACCCAGCGCTCGCCCCCCTCGATACCGACCCGCAGGAAACCCAGGAATGGCGTGAGTCGCTGGAGGCGGTCATCCACGCCGCCGGCCGCCCGCGCGCGCATTACCTGATGGACCAGCTGACCGAGCTGGACACGGCCCGCCATGGCGACCTGCATGGCCGTGTGTGGACGGCGTACACCAACACCATTCCCGTGGAACGCCAGCCGGCCTACCCGGGCGACCTCGGCATCGAGCGCCGGCTCAACGCGATGATCCGCTGGAACGCGATGGTGATGGTGCTGCGCGCCGGCAAGCACTCCAACGTGGGCGGCCACATCGCCACGTATCAGTCCGCAGCGGTGCTGTACGACGTCGGCTTCGATCACTTCTTCCGCGGCCGCACCGACACCTTCGACGGCGACATGATCTACATCCAGGGCCACTCGGCGCCGGGCATCTACGGCCGTGCGTTCGTCGAAGGCCGCATCGCACCGGAACGGATGGACAACTTCCGCCGCGAATCCGACCGCGATGGCCTGTCCTCGTATCCGCACCCGCGCCTGATGCCGGACTTCTGGCAGTTCCCCACGGTCTCGATGGGGCTGGGGCCGCTCACCGCCGCCTACCAGGCGCGCTACATGCGCTACCTGGAATACCGCGGCCTGAAGGAACATCAGGGCCGCAAGGTCTGGGCCTTCCTGGGTGATGGCGAAATGGACCAGCCCGAATCGCTGGCGGCGATCTCGGTGGCCGGCCGCGAGCGCCTGGACAACCTGGTGTTCGTGGTGAACTGCAACCTGCAGCGCCTGGACGGTCCGGTGCGCGGCAATGCCAAGGTCATCCAGGAACTGGAAGGCACCTTCCGTGCCGCCGGCTGGAACGTCATCAAGGTGATCTGGGGCGGTGGCTGGGACGCGCTGCTGGCCAAGGACAGCACCGGCCTGCTGCGCCAGCGCATGATGGAATGCGTGGATGGCGACTACCAGACCTTCAAGTCGCAGAACGGTGCCTATGTGCGCGAGCATTTCTTCGGCAAGTATCCCGAGTTGCTGGCCCTGGTCGCGGACCTGAGCGATGACGAGATCTGGGCGCTCGCGCGCGGCGGTCACGACCCGCAGAAGGTCTACGCCGCCTACGCGCAGGCGGTCGCCGGCAACGGCCGGCCAAGCGTGATCCTGGCCAAGACGGTCAAGGGCTTCGGCATGGGCGAGGCCGGTGAAGGCCAGAACATCAACCACCAGCTCAAGAAGATGAGCGCCGATGCGGTGCGTGCGTTCCGTGATCGGTTTGATCTGCCGGTCAGTGACGACCAGCTGGAGGAGATGCCCTACCTGCGCCCGGCGCCGGGCAGCGCCGAAGCGCGTTACTTCGCGCAGCGCCGCCAGGCCCAGGGCGGCCAGCTGCCGGCGCGCCTGACCCACGTCGATCCGTTGCCGGTGCCGGCGCTGTCGGCCTTCGCCACCCAGCTGCAGGGCAGTGGCGAACGCGGCCAGTCCACCACGATGGGCTTCGTGCGCATCCTCACCACGCTGCTCAAGGACCCCGAACTGGGCAAGCTGATCATCCCCATCGTGCCCGATGAATCACGCACGTTCGGCATGGAAGGCCTGTTCCGCCAGATCGGCATCCACTCCTACCTCGGCCAGTTGTACACCCCGCAGGACGCCGGCCAGCTGAGCTATTACAAGGAAGCCAAGGACGGCCAGATCCTGCAGGAAGGCATCAACGAATCCGGTGCGATCTGCTCATGGATCGCCGCCGGCACGGCCTACAGCAACCACGGCCTGGCCACGATTCCGTTCTACATCTTCTATTCGATGTTCGGCCTGCAGCGCGTGGGCGACCTGGCCTGGGCGGCTGCCGATGCGCGCACCCGCGGCTTCCTGCTCGGTGCCACCTCCGGGCGTACCACGCTGATGGGCGAGGGGCTGCAGCACGACGACGGCCACAGCCATGTGCTGTCCTCGGTGATCCCCAGCTGCGTCTCCTTCGATCCCACCTACAACTTCGAACTGGCGGTGATCATCCAGGACGGCCTGCGCCGGATGTACGTGGACCAGGAAGACATCTACTACTACATCACCGTGCTCAACGAGGCCTATCCGCACCCGGCACTGCCCGAAGGCAGTGAAGCGGGCATCCTCAAGGGCCTGTACCTGCTGCACCCCGCCGCCGCCGACAGCGACCCCGCGCTGCGCGTGCAGCTGATGGGCAGCGGCGCGATCCTGCGCGAAGTGGAAGCCGCGGCGTCGCTGCTGCAGCAGGACTTCGGCATCGCCAGCGACGTGTGGAGCGCCACCAGCCTCACCGAGCTGCGCCGCGATGGCCTGGCGGTCGAGCGCTGGAACCTGCTGCATCCGGTGCAGGAACCGCGGGTGCCGTACGTGCAACAGTGCCTGGCCGCGCACCCCGGCCCGGTGATCGTGGCCACCGACTACATGAAGATCGTCGGCGACCAGATCCGTCCCTTCATCGACGGCCGCCGCTTCACCGCCCTGGGCACTGATGGCTTCGGCCGCTCGGACACGCGCGAGTCACTGCGTACGTTCTTTGAAGTCGACCGCCACTTCATCGTGCTTGCCGCGCTCAAGTCGCTGGCCGATGAGGGTCGGATCGAACGTGCCCAGTTGCAGGTGGCGATCGACCGGTACGGGATCGATGTGGAAAAGGTGGACCCGACGGCGGTGTAACTGCTGGCACGGGCACCCTTGGTTGCATCTGAGAGCATCGACCGCAGCCCGGCGGTGCTCGCTTACACTGGCCGGATGCGCCCCGATTCCATCCTCACCCTGTCATGCCCGGACCGTACCGGGATCGTCTACCGTGTGTCCGGCCTGCTGTTCGAGCTGGGCTGCAACATCCTCGATGCCCAGCAGTTCGGCGACGACGAGAGCGGCCGGTTCTTCCTGCGCGTGCACTTCGATCGGGCCGCCGAGCAGTCACTGGGCGACGTGGAAGCCCGCATGGCCACACTGGCCACCGAGTTCGGCATGGACTGGCAGCTGCATGATGCCCGCCGCCGGGCACGGCTGCTGGTGCTGGTGAGCAGGCAGGGGCATTGCCTTAACGACCTGCTGTTCCGTGCGCACAGCCGGCAGCTGCAGGTGGACATCGCGGCTGTGGCCTCCAATCACGAGGACTTCGCCGCGCTGGCCGGCTCGTACGGCGTGCCGTTCCATCATCTGCCCGTCAACGCGGACAACCGCGCCGTGCAGGAGCAGCAGATCATCGACCTGGTCGAACGCGAGCAGATCGACCTGGTGGTGCTGGCGCGCTACATGCAGATTCTGTCGCCGCGCCTGTGCGAGGCGCTGGCCGGGCGGGCGATCAACATCCACCACAGCTTCCTGCCCAGCTTCAAGGGCGCCCAGCCGTATCACCAGGCGCACGCGCGCGGGGTCAAGATCATCGGCGCGACCGCGCACTATGTGACCCCGGATCTGGACGAAGGCCCGATCATCGAACAGGACGTGGCGCGCGTGGATCACGCGATGACGCCGCGCGATCTGGTGCGGCTGGGCAGCGATACCGAGTCGCAGGTGCTGGCCCGCGCGGTACGCCGGCATGTGGAGCATCGGATCCTGCGCAACGGGCATCGCACCGTCGTCTTCCGCTGACCGGTAGGTACCGACCGTTGGTCGGTACGACTGACCTGTAGGTACCCACCGTTGGTGGGTACGACGCTCCGGTAGTGCCGGCCGCTGGCCGGCTCATCGCACGCCCCAAACGGTATCGGGAGCCGGCCAGCGGCCGGCACTACCAGCGCACGGCCAGCACCCGCCGATCGTTCTTTGATCCGGCAGGTACCGACCGTTGGTCGGTACGCCGTTCCGGCCGGCGCCCGGGTTCGCCCGTCAGATCACCGCGATCTTTGCCTTCGCCAACGCCTCGCGCACCATCCCATCGTTGGCGTCGGTCACCGGCCGGGTCAGGTCCCAATGGAATTTGACCCGGAAGCCGGACTTCACCGCATCCTGCGCGCTCCACAGCACGCAGTAATCGCGTGCCAGGCCGCACACATGCACCTCGCGGATGCCGCGCTCATGCAGCCAGCCGGCCAGGCCGGTGGCCGGGCGGGTCCCGTCGGGACCGTGGTTTTCACGGAAGGCACTGTACGAGTCCACCGCGCGGCGGGTGCCCTTGCGCAGGATCAGGTCAGCCACCGTCCAGTCCACGCCCGGGTGCAGCGCGGCACCGGCGCTACCCTGCACGCAGTGGTCCGGCCACAGGGTCTGCGGCTGCGCGTGCAGCAGGATCGCCTCGAACGGGAGGTGGCCCGGGTGCTGGCTGGCGAAGGAGGCGTGGTCGGCCGGGTGCCAGTCCTGGGTCGCCACCACGGTGCCGTAACGGCGTTCGGCCAGCAGCGCCGCAATGTCCGGCACGATCGCATCGCCGTCCACGCAGGCCAGCGCACCACCGGGCATGAAATCCGGCTGCAGGTCGATCACGACCAGGGCGACATCGGCGGGGTAACGGCTCATGGCGGCTTCACGACGGTGGGGGCGCCCAGTCTAGCCGACGCCCCCGCAGCGGTCAGTCGGCGTCGCCCTGCCGGGAGGTGCCATCGCCGTAGTACAGCACGCCCAGCTTGATCCGCTCGCGCCCGGTCTCGCGGCGGTGGCGGTTGGCGTCGCGCAGCGAGTACACGCAGCCGCAGTACTCCTGCTGGTAGAACTGCTCGCGCTTGCTGATCTCCACCATCCGCGCGGCACCGCCGCCCTTGCGCCAGTTGTAATCCCAGTACTGGATACCCGGATAGTGCGCGGCGGCGCGGTGGCCGCAGTCGTTGATCTGGTTCATGTCCTTCCAGCGCGAGATGCCCAGCGAGCTGCTGATCACCGCAAAGCCGTTCTCATGCGCGTACAGCGCGGTGCGCACGAAGCGCATGTCGAAGCACATCGTGCAGCGGATGCCGCGCTCGGGCTCGTTCTCCATGCCGCGCGCACGCGCGAACCAGTTGTCGGTGTCGTAGTCGGCGTCGACGAACGGCACGCCATGTTTCTCGGCGAAGCGGATGTTCTCCTGCTTGCGCAGTTCGTACTCCTTCACCGGGTGGATGTTGGGGTTGTAGAAGAAGATCGTGTAGTCGATGCCGGAGGCGGTGATCGCCTCCATCACCTCGCCCGAACACGGTGCGCAGCACGAATGCAGCAGCAGTCTGGTGTGCCCGTCGGGCAGGGACAGGGTGGGTCGGTCGATCGGTGTCAGGTCATGCAGGTTCATGCGTTTCTCGTCGACCCCACCGCCGGCAACGGCGGCGATGGGGTCCTTGGGGCGGTCTACAAAGAGGCGATCACGCGGCGTTGGCGTCTGCCGTTTCCTCGCGCAGTTCACGCGCGGCGGCCACCAGCGCTTCCAGCGCCGCGCGGGTTTCCGGCCAGCCACGGGTCTTCAGGCCGCAGTCCGGGTTGACCCAGATCTGCTCCGGTCGCAGCACCTCGGCGGCCTTGCGCAGCAGCGCCAGCATCTCGGCCTTGTCAGGCACGCGGGGGGAGTGGATGTCGTACACGCCCGGCCCGATCTCGTTGGGATACTGGAAGCGCACGAAGGCATCCAGCAGTTCCATGCGCGAGCGCGAGGTTTCGATCGAGATCACGTCCGCATCCATGGCGGCCACCGAGTGGATGATGTCGTTGAACTCGGAATAGCACATGTGCGTGTGGATCTGGGTCGCATCGCGCACGCCGCTGGCGCTGATCCGGAACGCTTCCACCGCCCAGTCCAGGTAGTCGCGCCATTGCGCACGGCGCAGCGGCAGGCCCTCACGGATGGCCGGCTCGTCGATCTGGATCACGCCGATGCCGGCCGCTTCCAGATCCGTCACTTCATCGCGCAGGGCGAGTGCGATCTGGCGGCAGGTGTCCGCCCGGGACTGGTCATCGCGCACGAACGACCACTGCAGCACCGTCACCGGCCCGGTCAGCATGCCCTTCATCGGCCGCTGCGTGAGCGACTGCGCATACTGCGACCAGCGCACGGTCATCGGCTGCGGACGGGTCACATCGCCGAAGATCACCGGCGGCTTCACGCAGCGCGAGCCGTAGCTCTGCACCCAGCCATTCTTGGTGAAGGCAAAGCCATCGAGCTGCTCGCCGAAGTACTCGACCATGTCGTTGCGCTCGAACTCGCCATGCACCAGCACGTCCAGCCCGATCTGTTCCTGCACGCGCACGCAGTGCTCGGTCTGGGTGGCCAGGAACGCATCGTAATCCGCATCGGAGAGCTTGCCGGACTTGTTGCGGGCGCGGGCCTCACGCACCTCCAGCGTCTGCGGGAACGACCCGATCGTGGTGGTCGGGAAGCGCGGCAGCTTCAGCGCGGCGGCCTGGGCCAGGTGGCGTTGCGGGTAGCGGCTGTGGCGCTGTGCATCGGCCGGGGTCAGCGAGGAAAGACGCGCGGCGACGGCCGGGTTGTGCACGCGCGGCGAACGACGGCGCGATTCGATGCACGCACGCGAATGCGCGAGCGGTGCCTCGGCACGCGCCGGCGCATCGATCGCGTCGGCCAGCACGCGCAGCTCGCCGAGTTTCTGCTTGGAGAACGCCAGCCAGCTGCGCAGTTCGTCGTCCAGCTTCTTTTCGTGGTCCAGATCGACCGGGCTGTGCAGCAGCGAACACGATGGCGCCAGCCACAGCGCATCGCTGCCGACATGACCGTGCGCGTAGCGCGCCAGCACCAGGGCGTTGTCCAGGTGGGTGCGCCAGATGTTGCGGCCGTTGACCAGCCCGGCCGAGAGTACGCGACCGGCCGGCAGCGCCTTGATCACCGCATCGAGCTGTTCCGGCGCACGGACCAGATCCACATGCAGGCCATCGACCGGCAGCGAGGCAGCCAGCGCCAGGTTGTCTTCCAGCGCACCAAAGTACGTCGCCACCAGCACCTTGGGGCGGGCGACCTGGCCCAGCACCGCATAGGCGTGCTCGAACGCGGCCCGCGTGGCCTCGTCCAGGTCCTGCACCAGCAGCGGCTCATCCAGCTGCACCCACGCCGCGCCGGCGGCCTTGAGTTCGCCCAGCAGCTGCACGTACACCGGCAGCAGCGCATCGAGCAGGTCCAGGGCGTTGCTGCCATCGGTGGTCTTGGACAGCCGCAGGAAGGTCACCGGCCCGATCAGCACCGGGCGGGTCTCGATCCCCAGCGCCTTGGCCTGGCGGTACTCGGCCAGCGGCTTGTCGCCGCGCACCGCGAAGGTCTGGCCGGCATGCAGTTCGGGCACCAGGTAGTGGTAGTTGGTGTCGAACCACTTGGTCATTTCCAGCGCATACAGGTCGATGCCATCGCGCTGCAGGCCCCGCGCCATCGCGAAGTAGCCGCTCAGGGGCTCGGCATCGGCGAGCGCGCGGTAGCGGGCCGGGATCGCATCGAACAGGAAGGCCGCATCCAGCACCTGGTCATACAGGCTGAAATCATTGCTCGGCGGCACATCCACGCCGGCCTCGCGCTGCAGCTGCCAGTGGCGTTCACGCAGCTCGGCCGCGGTGTCCTGCAGCGACGCGGCGCTGCTCTCGCCGGACCAGAAGGCTTCGAGCGCGCGCTTGAGTTCGCGCTTGGCACCGATGCGCGGAAAACCCAGGGTGGTAACAGTGGTCATTGGAACGTGTCCTCATTGCGTAGGGGCATTGAGGAACGAAGGAACCGCGCGCCGTCCGGGGCCTTGCAGCCCGTTCCGCCCCGCCAGCGACCTTCGCCCCCGCGGGCGAACCGGATGCCGTGAAGCGGACGCACGGGGGCAGCGCCATGCAGGCGGCAGGGCGGCAGGCCCCGGCAACCTCCCCGCGGACGTTCCAGGTCGAATCGGAGGACGGTCATGTCCTCCGGCCGGGCCGGTATTCGGGCTGATGGACACGGGCGCGGGCGCCCACCTACTCCCTGCCGCTTCCCAGGCCCCAAGGCCCAGTGCTGTTGGCAGGTGTCGTTTCCATTCACCGCTGCGGGGCAGCTCCGGAATGGGCGCGCGAGGCGCCTTCACCGGATTCCCGTTTAAATCCATCCCTTCATCTGCATGAAGCGATGGATACCTTCGGCGAGCACAAGGTAGGCCGAAGGCGGGCGATGGTCAAGTCGTCTGCGCGATCCGCCCACTGCATCCAAACCACCGCCGCCTGCGTATCTCCCTGCAAGCCCGCCCGTTTGGACCCCCATGCGCCAGCCCTTGCCCTGCCTGATCCTGCTGCTGTCGGTGAGCGCCGCCCCCGTAAGTGCCGCCGATCAGACCGTGCAGCGCCAGGAAGGCCGCGCGTACGCCACTGCCGATGGCCGCCTGCTGTATCGGGAGACCCATTGGCTGCAGGGGCCGGCGAACGCACAGTCGCGCCTGGTGCTGTACCGCTGCAGTGACGGCCGGCCCTTCGCGCGCAAGTGGATGACCCCGCAGGGCAGCCCGCAGACGCCGGATTTCACCCTGGACGATGGTCGCGACGGATATCAGGAAGGCGTGCGCGGCCGTGCCGCCGACCGCCAGGTATCGGTCCGCGCCAGCGCCCAGGCACCCACCTTCAGCCGCGCCATCACCCTTCCTTCGGGGGCGGTGGTGGATGCCGGTTTCGATGCGGCGGTGCGCAGCCATTGGGCCGCGCTGCAGGCCGGGCAGAGCGTGGCCTTCCAGTTCCTGCTGCCCAGTCGGCAGCGCCTGGTGCCGTTGAAACTCCAGCGCACCGGCGCGGTGAGCTGGCAGGGCGAGCCGGCCGAGCAGCTGCAGATGAAGCTCGACGCCTGGTTCGGCTTCGCGGTGCCGGCGGTCACGCTGGTCTATGCCACCGCCGACCAGCGCCTGCTGCAGTTCATCGGCACCGGCAACGTCCGTGACGAGAAGGGCAGGTACCCGCAGGTGCGGGTCGAGTTTCCGGCGGCACCGGTTGCCACGCCTGCGGCCGAGTTGTCCGCCGCGCGGACGCAGCCGCTGGTGAAGACATGCGGTGCCTGATCGCCCCCTTGCAGACGGCGCCGGGAGCAACGAGGATGCCGATACGCCCGTTATCGACATTGAGCCTGCAATGCCCGAGCTGGACGCCGCCGCCGCATCACACCGCCTGGATGAACTGCTTGCCCGGGTCGCCGGCGGGGATCGCCAGGCGTTCGAATAGGTCTATCAGCTGGCCTCCGGCCGCCTGTTCGCCATCTGCCTGCATGTGCTGCGCGACCGCGGGGATGCCGAAGAGGTCCTGCAGGAGGTCTTCACCGCGGTCTGGAACAAGGCGGCGCAGTTCGACCGCGCCAAGGCGGCGGCCATGACCTGGCTGTCGATGATGTCCCGCAACCGCGCGATCGATCGTCTCCGCGCGGCGCCGCCGCGTGCGCTGGATGATCTGTCCGTCGCCGAGGAACTCCCAGATGTCGCGCCGCAGCCGGCCCAGGTGGCCGAGCAGGCGTCGGATCACGAGCGCCTGCAGGACTGCCTGGATACGCTGGAGCCGCGCCGTCGCTCGCTGATCCGGCTGGCCTTCCTGGAAGGCGCCAGCTATGAAGAACTGGCGCGCCGCATCGGCTCGCCGCTGGGCTCGGTGAAAAGCTGGATCCGCCGCGGGCTGGGCCAACTTCGCGTGTGCCTGGAACGATGAACGTCCGCGACCTCCATGATCTGCATGACGACGGCGAACCGCCGAGCGCCGACATCCTCGCCGGTGAGTACGTGCTGGGGGTGCTCGATGCCGCGCAGCGTGCCGAGGTTGAACGCCGCATCGCCAGCGATCCCGGCTTCGCGCGATTGGTCGCCCAGTGGGAGAACCGCCTTGCGCCCCTGCTCGCATCGCTCGGCAGTGAACCGGTGCCTGCGCATCTGTGGCCACGCATCCGCACCTCGCTGGGCTGGCCTGCCGCAACGGTCGGCTCCCCGCGTCTCTGGCAGCGCACCGGGTTCTGGCAGGGCATGACCGCGTTGGCTGCCGCGCTTGCACTGGTGGCAGTGTTCAGCCGCCGTGACCTGGCGCCGACCGCACCGGTGTCCACGCCGGTCGCGGTCACACCCACCACGCCGCCGACGCCGGCCGAGCCGGAGCAGGCCACCAGGCCGGTCACGCCGCTGCTGCACGACGATGGCACCCCGGGCTGGCTGGCCTCGGTCGACAAAACCCAGGGCAAGGTGCTGATGGTGCCGGTGCCGGCCGCGGCGGATGCCGCCGGACGCGCGCCGGAGCTGTGGCTGATCCCGGCCGGAGGCGCACCGCGCTCGCTCGGTCTGGTCTCCATCGATCGCGCGCACACGGTTGCCGTTCCGGACGCGCTGCGTGATGCGCTTGTGAACGGCTCGGTGCTGGCGATCACGCTCGAGCCGGCCACCGGTGCGCCACAGGGCATTCCGACCGGTCCCATCATCGCCAAGGGCGACATCGCGAACCTGTAACCGCACGGGTCCGGAATTATTTTCCGGATCCGTGCATCCAAACGGCGCCCGCTCCCGTATCTCCTGATAACGCCTCAGGAGAAGCGAGTCATGTCGGTCAGCCCCACCCCCGACGCAGGACGCACCGCACAGCGACGCCGCTGGGCCACGCTGTGGCGTTGGTTCGATACCAGCACGGATGCGGCGGCTGCGACCGGCCAGCCACAGCGGGTGGACTGGGTGCGGGCCATCCCGTTCGCGGCGATGCACCTGGCCTGCCTGGCGGTGATCTGGGTGGGTGTGTCCTGGGTCGCGGTCGGCGTGGCGGTGGCGCTGTACGCGGTGCGCATGTTCGCGATCACCGCCTTCTACCACCGCTACTTCTCGCACCGTACCTTCCGCACCTCGCGCGCCGTGCAGTTCCTCTTCGCGCTGATCGGCGCCTCCAGCGTGCAGCGCGGCCCGCTGTGGTGGGCCGCGCATCACCGCAACCATCATCGCCATACCGACACGGCGGCCGATCCGCATTCGCCCTCGGTGCATGGCTTCTGGTGGAGCCACATGGGCTGGTTCCTGACGGTGGAAGGCTTCCGTACAGACTGGTCGCGCATTCCCGATCTGGCCAAGTATCCCGAACTGCGCTGGCTGGATCGCTTCGACACGCTGGTGCCGATCGCGCTGGCCGCGGCACTGTTCGGCCTGGGTGCGCTGCTGGAGCGCATCGCGCCGTCGTGGGGCACCACCGGTGGGCAGATGCTGGTGTGGGGCTTCTTCATCTCCACCGTGGTGCTGTTCCACGCCACGGTGACCATCAACTCGCTCGCGCACCGTTTCGGCCGCCAGCGCTTCAACACCGGTGACGACAGCCGCAACAACCTGTGGCTCGCCCTGCTGACGTTTGGCGAAGGCTGGCACAACAACCATCACTTCTTCCCGGGCACCGCGCGCCAGGGCTTCTACTGGTGGGAAGTGGATGTCACCTGGTATGGCCTGCGTGCGATGGCCGCACTCGGCCTGGTGCGTGACCTCAAACCCGTGCCGGCCTGGGTGCTGGCCAAGGCGGAGCACTGACATGCGTATCGCCGTGATTGGATCGGGTATCGCCGGCCTCGCCAGTGCGTGGTGGCTGAGCCAGCAGCATGAAGTGACGCTGTTCGAGGCCAATGACTACCTTGGGGGCCACACCCATACGCATGAGGTGGAGGTCGATGGCCGCACGCACGCGGTGGACACCGGCTTCATCGTGTTCAACCCCGCGCACTACCCGTTGCTGACCGGCCTGTTCGAGGAACTGGGCGTGGCCTCGCAGCCGACCACGATGAGCTTCTCGGTGCACAGCGAACGCAGCGGGCTGGAGTACAACGCCACCTCGCTGGACACGCTGTTCTGCCAGCGCCGCAACCTGGTGTCGCCGCGCTTCTGGGGCATGCTGCGCGACCTGCGCCGGTTCTACCGCGAGGCGCCGGCGCTGCTTGCGCGCGACGATGAAGGTCCCTCGCTGGGCGAGTTCCTGGACAAGGGCCGTTACGGCCGCACCTTCATCGACGAACACCTGCTGCCGATGGCCTCGGCGCTGTGGTCGTCGCCGACGGCCAGCCTGGCCGCCTTCCCGGCGCGCTACCTGGTGCAGTTCATGGCCAACCACCAGATGCTGCAGATGACCGGGCGCGCGCCGTGGCGGGTGGTGCAGGGTGGTTCGGCACGGTACATCGATGCGCTGCGCAGCCGCTGGCAGGTCCGCGAGCGGCTGGAGTGTCCCGTGTTCGGGGTGGAGCGCCACGAGCATGGCGTGCGCGTGCACAGCGCTGCCGGGCTGGAAGGCTTCGACCAGCTGGTGCTGGCCTGCCACAGCGACCAGGCCCTGGCCTTGCTGTCCGATGCCGATCTCACCGAGCGCGCGGTACTGGGTGCGATCCGCTACCAGCCCAACGAGGTGGTGCTGCATACCGATGCAAGTCTGTTGCCGCGTGACCGCAAGGCCTGGGCGGCCTGGAATGCGCATGTGCCGCGCGATCCGCTGGCGCCGTGCACGGTGAGCTACTGCATGAACCTGCTGCAGGGCATCGATACGCCCACGCCGCTGGTGGTTACCCTCAACCGCAGCGAGGCGGTCGATCCGGCCACCGTGCTGCGCCGCCTGCAGTATGCCCATCCCGTGCACGACCACGCGATGGTGCGGGCGCAGCAGCGCTGGACGGAAATCCAGGGCCATCGCCGGACCTGGTTCGCCGGTGCGTACTGGGGCTGGGGCTTCCACGAGGATGGCATCCGCAGTGCCCGCCGCGTGGTCGATGCATTGCAGGCGTTGGATGCCGAGTCCTACTGGCCGCTGGCCGAGGCACTGCCGGCATGACCGCCAGTGCGATCTATCGCGGCTGGATGCGCCATCGGCGGCACGCGCCGCACGCGCACGCGTTCGGCTACCCGATCGCGCAGCTGCTGCTGGACCTGGACGAACTGCCGCGCCTGTTCGAGCGGCGCTGGCTGTGGTCGGTGGGTCGCCGCAACGTGGTCGAGTTCCGCCGCAGCGACTATCTCGGTGCGCCCGATCAGCCGCTGGTCGATGCCGTACGTGCACGCATCACCGAGGCACTGGGCCACGCGCCCGCCGGGCCGATCCGCCTGCTGACGCATCCGCGGTATGCCGGCCACGTGTTCAATCCGGTGAGCTTCTATTACTGCTATGCCGCCGACGGCACGACGCTGGACAGCATCGTGGCGGAGATCACCAACACGCCCTGGAAGGAGCGCCACGCCTACGTGCTGCCGGTGGCGCAGGCCGATGCCCAGGGCCGCGCGCTGTGCTGGTCGTTCGACAAGCAGTTCCACGTGTCGCCCTTCATGCAGATGGACTGCGAGTACCGCTGGCGCTTCACCGCGCCCGGCGAGGACCTGCACGTGCACATGCAGGTCTGGCGCGAAGGGACGTGCCAGTTCGATGCCGATCTGGTGATGCAGCGCCATCCGCTCACCGGGCGCGGCCTGGCCGGCGTGCTGCTGCGCTACCCGCTGATGACCCTCAAGGTGGTGGCCGCGATCCACTGGCAGGCGCTTCGCCTGTGGCTCAAGCGCAACCCCGTCCATGACCACCCTTCTCTTGCCGGAAAATCCCCATGAACGACATGACCCGTGCGGTGGCCCTGCCGCAGCCGTCCGCCCTTGAAGGGTTCCTGCGTGGGCGCCTGTTGGCTCAGCTCGCCCCGCTGCGTGGCGGCCATCTGCGCCTGCGCGATGCGCTCGGTGATGTGGTGATCGGTGATCCACAGGCCACGCCACAGGTGACGGTGTGGGTGGATGACCCGGCCTTCTATCGCGCAGTGGCTGCGCAGGGCAGTGTGGGCGCAGGCGAGGCGTACATCCGTGGCGACTGGCGCTGCGATGATCTGGTCGCGCTGGTGCGGCTGCTGGTGCGCAACCGGGATCTGCTCGATGGCATGGAGGGCGGGCCGGCGCGTGTCGGTGGCTGGTTGCTGAAGGGCTGGAACCGGCTGCGCCGCAATACGCGCGAAGGCAGCCGCCGCAACATCGCGGCGCACTACGATCTGGGCAATCCGTTTTTCTCGCTGTTCCTGTCTCCGGACCTGATGTACTCCTCGGCGCTGTATGCGAGCCCGGACGACACGCTGGAGGCGGCCTCCGAGCGCAAACTCGCGCGCATCTGCGAGCAGCTGCAGCTCACCGCCACCGATCGCGTGGTCGAGATCGGCACCGGCTGGGGCGGCTTCGCGCTGTACGCGGCGCGGCACATCGGTTGCCACGTCACCACCACCACCATCTCGGTCGAGCAGTACACGCTGGCCCGGCAGCGGGTGGAGGCGGCCGGGCTGCAGGACAAGGTGACCCTGCTGCTCAAGGACTACCGCGATATGGAGGGCCAGTACGACAAGCTGGTCTCCATCGAGATGATCGAGGCGATCGGCGCGCAGTACCTGGACACCTACTTCGCCACGCTCACCCGGTTGCTCAAGGACGATGGCCTGGCGCTGCTGCAGGCCATCACCATCGAAGACCAGCGCTACGAGCAGGCCCGGCGCAGCGTCGACTACATCAAGCGCTTCGTGTTTCCCGGCAGTTTCATTCCGTCGATCAACGCGATCGTCGCCGCCAAGACCCGCAGCAGCGACCTGCAGTTGATCGGCCAGCATGATTTCGGCCCGTCCTATGCGCTGACCCTGCGTGCCTGGCGCCAGCGCTTCCTGGCCCAGTTGCCCGCGGTACGCGCACAGGGCTTCGATGCATCCTTCATCCGCCTGTGGGAGTTCTATCTGGCCTACTGCGAGGGGGGCTTCCTGGAGCGCTCCATCGGCGTCTCGCACCTGCTGATGGCGCGTCCGGGCTACCGGCCCGCGCTGATTGCCGGGGAAGGCTGAAGTGACACGATTCTGGGCCAACGTGATCGGCAACCAGCTGGTGTGGCTGTGCGCCGTGATCGGTGCCGGCCACGGGCTGCGCTGGCCGGCGCTGGTGGCGGCTGCTGCCTACGTGGGCAGCCAGCTGGCGTTGTCGGCGCAGCCGTCGGTGGAGCTCAGGCTCATGCTGGTGGCGATCGGGTGCGGCCTGCTCGTGGATGGGCTGGCGGGTGCGTCCGGGTGGGTGACCTACGCGGCTGCCAATGAGCGCGCGTGGATCGCACCGGTCTGGATTCTGGCCCTGTGGGCCGCCTTCGCGATGACGCTGACGGTGTCGTTCGCGGTGCTGCAGCGGCATCTCATTGCCGCCGCGCTGGTCGGCCTGCTGCTGGCGCCGCTGGCGTATCTGTCCGCTGCGCGCGGTTGGTCCTCGGTGGTGTTCGCCACACCGCAGTGGCACGGCGTGCTGCTGCTCGGCCTCGGCTGGGCGGTCGCGCTGCCGCTGCTGGCCGCCTGCGCCCGCCATTGGCAGGGCCGCACGGCCCCCTTGAACACACTCACTCCTGGAGAGACACGATGAAGATGCTGTGGGTGGTGTGGCTATATGCCGCCGTGATCATGACCTGGGGCTGGTGGTGGCAACGCCGGCATCAGAACATCGGCGTGGTCGATGTGCTCTGGGCCAAGGGCGTCGGCGCGTCGGCCCTGTTGCTGGCCCTGCTCGGCGATGGTGCGGCGATGCCACGGATCGCACTGGCGGTACTGGGTGGCCTGTGGGGATCACGCCTGGCGCTGCACCTGTGGCACCGGGTGCGCAGCGAACCCGAGGATGGACGCTACCAGCACCTGCGCAGGCACTGGAACGGCCACCAGGGAAAGATCTTCGGCTTCTTCCAGTTCCAGGCCCTGCTGATCGTGCTGTTCGCGCTGCCGTTCGTGGCCGTGTCGGTCAATCCGCAACCGCAGGGCTGGGGCTGGCTGATCGCGGCAATGGCGATGTGGCTGCTGAGCGTGAGCGGTGAATCCATCGCCGACCGCCAGCTGGCGCGCTTCCGCGCGAATCCCGCGAACAAGGGCAAGACCTGTCGTGACGGTCTGTGGCGCTACTCGCGGCACCCCAACTATTTCTTCGAGTGGCTGCACTGGTTCACTTACGTGCTGCTGGCCGTGCAGTCGCCGCTGTGGTGGCTGGCGTGGTCGGGCCCGTTGGTGATGTACGTGTTCCTGCGCTGGGTCAGCGGCATTCCCTTCACCGAGGCGCAGGCGCTGCGCTCGCGCGGTGAGGATTACCGCGAGTACCAGCGCACCACGCCGATGCTGTTCCCGTGGTTCCCCTTCCGTTCGTCGCATGCCCGCAAGGAGTCTTCACCGTGAATGTCGCCAGTGACCAACTGCCCCTGCCGGACTACGCACCGGGCCTGACCGGCCTGGCCGAACGTGGGCTCGTGCCCGATGCGCTGTTGCGGCTGGGCATCCGCCGCCAGTGCGAGCAACGCCTGCGCGAAGAGCTTGCCGGTGGCCAGCAGGTCCAGTCGCAGCGCTTTGCCGCGCGTATTGCCGGGCTGGCCAGCAGCGCGGTGGCGCTGCACGTGGATGCGGCCAATCGCCAGCACTACGAAGTGCCGGCCGCGTTCTTCCATCGCTGCCTGGGCAAGCGCCTGAAGTACAGCAGCTGCTATTACGCCACGGGCAGCGAAACGCTGGACGAGGCCGAAGAGGCGATGCTCGCGTTGTACGGTGAGCGCGCGCAGCTGGCCGATGGACAGCACATCCTGGAGCTGGGCTGCGGCTGGGGGTCGCTGACGCTCTGGATGGCCGAGCGCTACCCGAACGCGCAGATCACCGCTGTCTCCAACTCCAACAGCCAGCGCGAGTACATCCTGGGCCAGTGCCGCGCGCGTGGCCTGATCAACGTCACCGTGCTGACCCGTGACGTGAACCATCTGATGCTGGATGCGGAGACCTTCGACCGCTGTGTCTCCATCGAGATGTTCGAGCACATGCGCAACTACCCGCAGCTGCTGCAGCGCATCCACCGCTGGCTGCGCCCCGAGGGCAAGCTGTTTGTGCATATCTTCGTGCACCGCACGCTGATGTACCCGTTCGAAACCGAGGGCGATGACAACTGGATGGGCCGCCATTTCTTCACTGGTGGCCTGATGCCGGCGGCCGATACGCTGCTGTTCTTCCAGCAGCACCTGCAGCTGCAGCAGCGCTGGCTGCTCGATGGCACCCACTACGAGCGCACCGCCAATCACTGGCTGGCCAACCAGGATCGCGAGAAAGAGGCGGTGATGGCCGTGCTGCGCCAGACCTACGGCGATGCTTCGGCCGCGCTGTGGCATCAGCGCTGGCGCATGTTCTGGATGGCCTGCGCGGAACTGTTCGGCTATCAGCAGGGCCAGCAGTGGCAGGTGGCCCATTACCTGTTCAACCGTCCGTGATCACCCCACGTTCCTGGAGGAAGCCGTCATGTCGATCCGCGCTCTCATTCCCCTGCTGGCTGTCGGCATGATGCTCGGCGGCTGCAGTGGCAACACCCGTCCGATCCCGCCGGTGGCGCACGTGGACGTGCCGCGCTTCATGGGCGACTGGTATGTGATCGCGCATATCCCCAGCCGGCCCGAGCGCGAGGCGTTCGACGCAGTTGAATCCTACGCACTGCGTCCGGATGGCCGCATCCAGACCACCTTCCGCTATCGCAAGGGCAGCTTCCAAGCGCCGGTCAAGACCATGCACCCGGTCGGGACGGTCAAGGACGGCACGGGCGGCGCGGTCTGGGGCATGCAGTTCATCTGGCCGATCCAGGCCGAGTACGTGATCGTCTACCTGGACGCGGAGTACCAACAGACCATCGTCGGCCGCAGCAAGCGCGACTACATGTGGCTGATGGCCCGCACCCCGACCATCTCCGACGCGGACTACCAGGCGGCGATGACCCGGGTCGCCGCGCTGGGCTATGACCTCTCCCAGGTGCGGCGCGTGCCGCAGTCCGGCAAGGCCGAATAGGCCGTTCCGTGCCGCGCTTCTCAGGCCCTGAGAAGCGCACGGGCGATACTGTCGCCATCGACCTCTTTGGCCCCTGCATCGTTGCGGGGGCAGGCGGGGAGGGTGTGCGGATCGGCCGCGCACGGGCGGACAGAGGACGGCAACGTGGCGGACAAGTACTGCGATCTGGTCATGAAGGGCGGCATCACCAGCGGCATCGTGTATCCCAACGCGGTGCTGTCGCTGGCCCGCGAGTACCGCTTCAAGAGCATCGGCGGCACCTCGGCCGGCGCCATTGCCGCTGCCGTGGCCGCTGCAGCGGCGCTGGGTGACCGGCGACGCCAGGCCGGTGAGCCGGTGGCCGCGGCGGTAGGCTTTCCGGGGCTGGCCGGGGTATCGGCGCAGTTGTCCCGGCAGGGCTTCATCCACAGCCTGTTCCAGCCGGCGTATGGCGCGCGTACCGCGTACCGCCTGCTGGTGATGCTGACCGGCAAGGCTGGCCTGCTGCGCAAGATTGCCTGCCTGCTCGCCGCGGTATTCGCGATCGCACCGCTGGAACTGCTGGTCTCACTGGCGGGCCTGCTCGGCATCGGTTACCTCGCCGGGGGCATCGACGGCATCTGGGCGACGCTGCTGCCGTCGTTGCTGTGCGCCTACGGCGCTGGCGTGCTGGCCTCGGCACTGCGCGTGGCGCGCGTGGCACGGCGTAACCTGCTTGGCCTGTGCAATGGCAGCACCCAGCCGAACGCTTCCGGACCGGCGCTGACGGATTGGCTGCACACCCAGCTGCAGGCATTGGCCGGCAAGCCGGACGAGCAGCCATTGACCTTCGGCGACCTGCATGCCGCACCACGTTATCCCGGCGAGCCCAGTGGCGCGCACGCGATCACGCTGCAGATGATCACCACCTGCGTCTCCCACACCGAACCACGCACGCTGCCGTTCAATGCGGCGCACTTCTGGTTCCTGCGCGAGGAGTTCGCGCAGTTGTTCCCGGCCAGCGTGGTCGACTGGCTGGTCGCGCGCGCCGGCACTCCCGAACACGTCGATGGGCGCGACTACTACCGCCTGGTCGATGGCGAGGACCTGCCGGTGCTGGTGGCCACGCGCATGAGCCTGAGCTTCCCACTACTCATCAGCGCAGTGCCGCTGCACGAGCCGGCCCGGCGCGAGCGTCGCTGCGAGCCGGTCGCCGATGCCGAGCCCCGACGCGACAACACCAACGTCGCCGACAGCATGGAAGGGCTCACCAGTGGTGGCCAGAGCTGTGGCCCGGTGATCGCCGCGTTCCGTGTGTGCTGGTTCTCCGATGGCGGGATCAGCAGCAACTTTCCGATCCACCTGTTCGACGCCGCGCTGCCGCGCTGGCCGACCTTCGGCATCAATCTGGTGTATCCGCGTCACGCCGAGGCGGTCGGCGTGCTGGCCCACGGTGATACGCATGCGCGGGCGGAGCAGGCGGTTTTCCTGCCGACCGAGAACCGCCATGGCTGGCAGCGCACCTACCATTCCATCGCGCAGCCGCTGGCCGCCGCGGAAATGTCCGGCTTTCTCTTTTCGATCGTCTCGACCATGCAGAACTGGCGCGATGTGCTGCAGGCCCGCGCGCCGGGCTACCGTGACCGCATCGTGCATGTGGCGCTGGAGGGCGACGAGGGCGGCATGAACCTGGACATGCCACAGGCCGTGCTCAGCCGCATCGCCGACAAGGGCAGCATCGCCGGCGAGCGCTTCTGCGATTTCTCCTTCGCCAACCATTACTGGATCCGCTGGCGCAATCTGGCCTCGGCCTACCAGCGCTACACGCTGGATGTGGCGCGCACCGATGACCCTGCACAACGCGTGGCGGCATACGAAGCGGCGTATCAAAGTGTGGCCACCGGCATGCCGGTGCCGCCGTCCTACCGATTGAGTTCGGAAGACAAACGGCGCGAATCGCAGCAGCTGTGGCGGCACATGGTCGAGCAGGGCCAGACCTGGGAAGACCTCGGGCCGGACCTCACCGACGGCGCACCGCGCCCGCTGCCGCAGATGAAGGTCACGCCAATCTACTGAGTCGGCGATGGACCGCATCCCGATCCGACCTGCCCGCCGTTGGTCGGCTTCCAGCTAAACGTCACATGACCGGTAGAGCCGACCGTCGGTCGGCTGCTCTTCGCAACGGTGCCAACACTCGCGGCATCGGACGCACGTCGACCAACGGTCGACGCTACCCGCGTCCCGGTAGCTGCGGGAACGCGCGCTGCATGCAGTCTTCGCGCGGGCACACCCGGCAGCCCGGGCCGATCGAGACCGAGTTGCCCGGGCTCTGGATATCCAGCCCACGTGTGTAGATCAACCGCTCGGCATGCTGCAGATCGCAGCCCAGCGCCACGGCGAAGGTCTTGCGTGGCTGGCCATGCCCGATCGGGCCGCTGCTCACCTGCCGCGCCAGCCAGAAGTGGCGGCGCCCGTCCGGCATGCGCGCGGTCTGGGTCAGCACGCGGCCTGGCTGGTTGAAGGCTTCGTACACGATCCACAGCGGGCACGAGCCGCCCACCTGTGAGAAGTGGAAGTCGGTGGCCGAGTGCCGCTTGGACACATTCCCCGCGCGGTCCACGCGGATGAAGAAGAACGGAAGGCCGGGCGCGCTGCGCCGGGCCAGCGTGCTCAAGCGATGGCAGACCGCCTCGAAGCCCACGCCGAAGCGATGGGCAAGCGCATCGATGTCATACGCGCTGTGCTCGGCGGCACGCAGGAACTGCGCGTACGGCATCACCAGCGCGCCGGCGAAGTAGTTGGACATGCCGATCCGCGCCTGGGCGATCTGCTCCGCTTCGCCGAAGCCCGCGCGTGCGATCACCGCATCGATCTGCGCGGCGTAGCCAAGCAGGGCGAGTTCGGCGGCCATCTGGAACGCCTGCTGGCCCGGTTCGAGGTAATCGGGCAGCCACAGGGTGCGGCTGCCGCCATCGTAGACGCGCTTCTCGCGGCCAGCCTGCAGCGGCCCCACTTCCACCAGCACGCCATGGCGGTCGGCCAGCAACTGGCGCAGGCGCGGCGCAACATGCCCGGCCACCAGCCCCCATTCGCTGAACAACTGCTCGGCCAGGTCGTCCAGCTCGGGGATGTGGTTGTGCATGCGGTTGAAGAAGTCACGTACCTGGTCGCCCGCGGGCAGCGCCTGCCCGGCATCCACATCGCCCAGCTGGAACTCCAGCGCGGCGGCATGCTCGCGCAGCATCAGGTGGCGGCGGTGCAGGTCGAGCAGGGCGCGGCTGATCTGCGGCAGGTTGCCGGCCATGGCGCGCAGCTCGGTGCTGCTGACATCGGCCAGGCCCAGATCGCGCAGGGTCTCGCCCAGCGATTCCTGCAGCGCGCCGGGGTCATCGACCTCGAACAGTTCACTGACGTCACCCAGCACCTCGCGCAGCTTGCCCTGCACCGCCGGGGTCAACGGCCGCTTGTTGCGCTCGATCTGGTTCAGGTAGCTGGCCGACAGCCCCAGGGCCTTGGCCAGCGCCAACTGGCTGTAGCCGCGCTGCTCGCGCAGTTTGAGCAGGCGCAGGCCGAGCTGGCGTTGGACAGGCTGGCTATTCACAGAATTCACAAGAATCGTAGCGGGCATTGGCCAGATTAAGCGCATACAGCCCGGAAATCGAGGGTGGCACTGTGAATAATGCCAACAACTTTCGACCCGCCGGGATTGTCCATGACTGTTGCAGCGCCCCGTATCCGCATGTTGATCGATGGCCAGTTCATCGAATCGGCCAGCTCGCATTGGCAGAACGTGGTCAATCCGGCCACCCAGGACGTCCTGGCCCAGGTCCCGTTTGCCACCCCCGGCGAAGTCGACGCCGCCGTCGCCTCGGCCAAGGAAGCGTTCAAGACCTGGCGCAAGACCCCGATCGGCACCCGTGCGCGCATCTTCCTGAAGTACCAGCAGCTGATCCGCGAGAACATGAGCGAGCTGGCCCACATCCTCAGCGCCGAGCAGGGCAAGACCGTGCCGGATGCCGAAGGCGATGTGTTCCGCGGCCTGGAAGTGGTCGAGCACGCGGCCGCCATCGGCAACCTGCAGCTGGGCGAGCTGGCCAACAACGTGGCCAACGGCGTAGATACGTACACCCTTCTGCAGCCGCTCGGCGTCTGCGCGGGCATCACCCCGTTCAACTTCCCGGCGATGATTCCGCTGTGGATGTTCCCGATGGCGATCGCCACCGGCAATACCTTCATCCTCAAGCCGTCCGAACAGGACCCGATGGTCACCATGCGCCTGGTCGAACTGGCGCTGGAAGCGGGTATCCCCAAGGGCGTGCTGAACGTCGTGCACGGTGGCGAAGACGTGGTCAACGCGATCTGCGATCACCCGGACATTAAGGCGGTTTCGTTCGTCGGTTCCACCCGCGTCGGCACCCACGTGTACAACCGTGCCTCGCTGGCCGGCAAGCGCGTGCAGTGCATGATGGGCGCCAAGAACCACGCCGTGGTGCTGCCGGACGCCAACAAGGAACAGAGCCTCAATGCGATGGTCGGTGCCGCCTTCGGTGCGGCCGGCCAGCGCTGCATGGCCGCCTCCACCCTGGTGCTGGTCGGCGAAGCACGCGAGTGGGTGCCGGACCTGGTGGCCAAGGCCAAGACGCTGAAGGTCAGCGGCGGCAGTGTCGCCGGTACCGATGTCGGTCCGGTGATCTCCTGCGCCGCGCGTGAGCGTGTCGAAGGCCTGATCGCCTCGGGCGTGGAGCAGGGCGCCAAGCTGGTGCTCGATGGCCGCAACCCGCAGGTCGATGGCTTCGAGAAGGGCAACTTCGTTGGTCCGACCATCTTCGCCGGCGTGACGCCGGGGATGCGCGTGTACGACGAGGAAATCTTCGGGCCGGTGCTGGTGATCCTGGAAGCGGACACCCTGGAAGATGCCATCGCACTGATCAACGCCAACCCCAACGGCAACGGCACCGCGCTGTTCACCCAGTCCGGCGCGGCCGCCCGCAAGTTCCAGGAAGACATCGACGTCGGCCAGGTCGGCATCAACGTGCCGATCCCGGTGCCGGTGCCGCTGTTCTCGTTCACCGGCTCGCGTGCCTCCAAGCTCGGCGACCTGGGCCCGTACGGCAAGCAGGTGGTGATGTTCTACACCCAGACCAAGACCATCACCTCGCGCTGGTTCGATGACGAGACGCTGGGTCATGGCGTCAACACCACCATCAGCCTGAAGTAAGCAACCGCAACAACGGAGTTCGACCATGAGCCACTCGATGACGACGGAACTCGACGAAGCGCAGCAGGCCTATAGAGAGGCAGCGCGTGACTTCGCCCAGGCCGAACTGGCGCCGCACGCCGCGCGATGGGATGCGGAGGGCATCTTTCCGCGCGAGGCGATCGCCAAGGCAGGGGAACTCGGGTTCTGTGGGTTGTACATGGACCCCGAGGTCGGCGGCAGCGGCTTGAGCCGTCTGGACGCCGCCGTCGTCATCGAGGAGCTCGCCAATGTGGATCCGTCCACGGCGGCCTATGTCAGCATCCACAACATGGCGTCGTGGATGGTGGCCAAGTGGGGCCAGGAGAGTCTTCGTGCCGAATGGGGTGCAGACCTCTCGTCCGGTACCAAGTTGGCCTCGTACTGCCTGACCGAGCCGGGTGCCGGCTCGGACGCAGCCTCGCTGAAAACCAGCGCGGTGCGTGACGGTGATCACTACGTATTGAACGGCTCCAAGGCCTTCATCTCCGGCGCCGGTGCCACCGAGCTGCTGGTGGTGATGGCGCGTACGGGCGGTCCAGGCGCGGGTGGCATCAGCGCGATCGCGGTACCGGCCGATCTGCCGGGCATCAGCTACGGCCGCAAGGAAGAGAAGATGGGCTGGAACAGCCAGCCGACCCGCGGCATCGCGTTCGAGAACGTGCGCGTGCCGGTCAGCCATCTGCTCGGCGAGGAAGGCAGTGGTTTCAAGCTGGCCATGAAGGGTTTGGACGGCGGCCGCATCAACATCGCCGCCTGTTCTCTGGGCGCTGCCCAGGGCGCACTGGATGCCGCCCGCCGCTACATGGGCGAGCGCCGTCAGTTCGGCAAGGCGCTGTCCGAGTTCCAGGCGCTGCAGTTCAAGCTGGCCGACATGGCCACCCAGCTGGTCGCCGCACGGCAGATGGTGCACACCGCCGCGCGCAAGCTCGATGCCGGTGCCAGCGATGCCAACGTGTGGTGCGCGATGGCCAAGCGCTTCGCCACCGATGCCGGCTTCAACATCTGCAACGACGCGCTGCAGATCCACGGCGGCTACGGCTACATCCGTGAATACCCGATTGAACGGCTGCTGCGCGATTCGCGCGTGCACCAGATCCTGGAGGGCACCAACGAGATCATGCGTGTGATCGTGGCCCGCCACCTGCTCAACACTGAAGAGGAACTGCGATGATGGAGTGGCGCCAGCATGATCATGTCGGCCTGAAGGTCGAGGCCGATGGCCACGTCGCGGTCATCACCCTCAACAACCCGCCGGCGCATACCTGGACCGTGCACAGCCTGTCCGCGCTGCGCGATCTGGTCGGCGCGCTCAACGCAGACCGCGATATCTACGCGTTGGTGATCACCGGCGATGGCGAGAAGTTCTTCTCCGCCGGTGCCGACCTCAAGCAGTTCGCCTCCGGCGACAAGGCGGCCGCCCGCGAAGCCGCACGTCGCTTCGGCGAAGCCTTTGAAGCGCTGTCCGGGTTCCGTGGCGTGTCCATCGCCGCGATCAACGGCTACGCGATGGGCGGCGGTCTGGAATGCGCGCTGGCCTGCGACCTGCGCATCATCGAAGAACACGCCCAGGTGGCGCTGCCGGAGGCCTCCGTCGGCCTGCTGCCATGCGCCGGTGGCACCCAGAACCTGCCGCGTCTGGTCGGCGAAGGCTGGGCCAAGCGCATGATCCTGCTCGGCGAGCGCATCGATGCGGACACTGCACTGCGTATCGGCCTGGTCGAAGAGAAGGTCGGCAAGGGTGAAGCCAAGGCGCTGGCCCTGGCATGGGCGCACAAGGCGGGCAAGCAGAGCCCGACCAGCATCGCCGCGTGCAAGACGCTGGTGCAGGCCACCCGTACCGGTACCCACGCCTCGGCGCTGGTGGCCGAGCGCGAGGCCTTCGTCGATCTGTTCGACAGCGCCGACCAGGCCGAAGGCGTGAACGCCTTCCTGGAAAAGCGCGCCGCACAGTGGAAGAACGCATGAGCACCGCCGTCGCCAGCGACGAGGCACCGGTGCTGTTCGAAGAGCGCGCCGCCGCCAATGGCACGCGCATCGGCATCGCCACGCTCAACGCAGCGCGCACCCTCAACGGGTTCTCGCTTCCGATGGCGCACCTGCTGCGCGAGCGGCTGGAGGCCTGGGCCGTTGATGACGGCATTGCGCTGGTCGTGCTGCAGGGCGCGGGCGAAAAAGCCTTCTGCGCCGGCGGCGACCTGCACAGCCTGTACCGCAGCATGGTCGACTACCGCGAGAGCGGAAAGACCGACATCCGCGACAACGCCTACGCCGCTGAATTCTTCGACGTGGAGTACCGCGTCGACTACGCGATCCACACCTATCCCAAGCCGATCCTGTGCTGGGGCCATGGCATCGTCATGGGCGGTGGTATCGGCCTGATGTCCGGCGCCAGCCACCGTGTGGTCAGCGAGCGCTCCAAGCTGGCGTTCCCGGAAATCACCGTCGGCCTGTTCCCGGACGTGGGCGGCAGCTGGCTGCTGCCGCGCGTGCCCGGCCACGGCGGCCTGTTCCTGGCCCTGACCGGTGCACCGCTCAACGCCGGCGATGCGATCTACGCCGGCCTGGCCGATATCCACATCGCCGAGGCACAGCGCGAGACCGTGTTCAACGCGCTGGCGGACGTGCACTGGAGCCGCGAGGCCAAGCGCAACCACGAACAACTGACCGCGCTGCTGCAGCAGCACGCCAGCGATGCGGCCACCGGCCCGCTGCTGCGCAATGCCGCCACCGTGGATGCGCTGTGCGCCGGTGACGACGTTGGCGCGATCGTCGAGGCGATCCTTGCCCTGGAGACCGAGGATGCTTGGCTGAAGACCGCGCAGGCCACACTCGCCGCCGGTGCACCCGGCTCGGCGCGGCTCGCGTTCGAGCTGCAGCACTTGGCCGAGGGCGCCTCGTTGGCCGAGGTCTACCGCATCGAATACATCGCAGCCCTGCACGCGGCCGCGCATGGTGACTTCGCCGAAGGCATCCGCGCGTTGCTGATCGACAAGGACCGCAACCCGCAGTGGCAGCCGCGCACCCTGGCGGACGCCACAACCGAGTGGGCCCGCACCTTCTTCGTTTCGCCGTGGTCCGATGCCGCGCATCCGCTGGCCGACCTTGGTGCCACCGTCCCTGAAAGGAGCCACGCATGAGCCGTATTGCATTCATCGGGTTGGGCAACATGGGTGGCCCGATGGCCGCCAACCTGGCCAAGGCTGGTCACGCCGTGCGCGTGTTCGATCTGGTGCCCGCCGCTGTGCAGGCCGCCGTCGATGCCGGCGCCACCGCCGCCAGCTCGGCGCTGGATACGCTGACCGACGCCGAGATCGTCATCTCGATGCTGCCCGCCAGCCGCCACGTGGAAGGCGTCTACCTCGGTGACGATGGCCTGCTCGGCGATATCCCGGGTGGCGCACTGATCATCGATTGCAGCACGATCGCCCCGGCCACCGCCCGCAAGGTCGCCGAAGCCGCCGCGGCGCGCGGCCTGCAGATGTTGGATGCCCCGGTCTCCGGCGGCACGGCGGGTGCGCAGGCTGGCACGCTGACCTTCATCGTCGGTGGTGAAGCCGAGGCACTGGAGCGTGCGCGCCCGCTGCTGCAGGCGATGGGCAAGAACATCTTCCACGTTGGTGCCAGCGGTGCTGGCCAGGTCGCCAAGCTGTGCAACAACATGGCGCTGGGCGTGATCATGGCGGTGACCGGTGAATCGATCGCGCTGGGCGTCGCACACGGGCTGGACCCGAAGGTGCTCTCGCAGATGATGGCGGTCAGTACCGGCCGCAGCTGGGCAACCGAAGTGTGCAACCCGTGGCCCGGCGTGCTGGAAAACGCCCCGGCCTCGCGCGGCTACAGCGGCGGTTTCGGCAGCGACCTGATGCTCAAGGACATGGGCCTGGCGGTGGAAGCGGCGATGAGCGTCGGCGCCTCGATCCCGCTGGGCGAGCTGGCGCGCAACCTGTATTCGATGAATCACCAGGCCGGTCGCGGCAAGCTGGATTTCTCCAGCGTGGTGCAGCTGATCACGCACGACAAGTAGCGGGTAGTGCCGTCCGCTGGCCGGCAACGTCACTATCGACACCGGCGACATCCGGCTTCACCGGTAGGCAACGACCGTTGGTCTTTGCAACAGAACAAGATGCATCCCATGGGTACGCCCACGGGATCCACCGCGGTGGGATGGGCGGTTGCCAGACGATCAAGTCAGGCAGCCGCCCATTTTTTTTCAGACCACCGTCAGCGTCACGTCGATGTTGCCGCGGGTCGCGTTGGAGTACGGGCACACGATGTGGGCCTTCTGCACCAGTTCTTCGACCTGCTCGCGCGGCAGGCCCGGAACCGAAATCTCCAGCGCCACTTCGATGCCGAAGCCGGTCGGGATCTGGCCGATGCCGACCTTGCCGGTGATCTGCGTTTCAGCCGGCAGAGCGACCTTGGCCTGACCGGCCACATACTTCAGCGCGCCCAGGAAGCAGGCCGAGTAACCGGCGGCGAACAGCTGCTCCGGGTTGGTGCCCGGGCCGCCCGCACCGCCCAGCTCGCGCGGGGTGGAGAGCTGGATGTCCAGCACGTTGTCGGAAGAGACGGCGCGGCCGTCGCGGCCGCCGTTGGCAGTGGCCTGGGCGGTGTACAGAACGTTGGCAATGGGCATGGGAATCTCCTGCGGAGTGAAAGGGGTGGGCCAGATGGCAGGTGTACTTTGCGCGCCTGAGTCGTACTTATGGCAACATTTCGTCCAGAAAACTTGATCTAGAGTCCGCCAATGGTCGATCGACTGCAATCCCTGCTGGACCGCTTCGCGGTGTCGGCCGAGGTGTTCCACGCCGGCGCGCTATGCGGCATCAACGATCTGCCGGGCGATGGCGAGCGTGGCCAACTGCATCTGATCCGCGAGGGCGATGTGCGCGTCGAGCATCCGGACGGCAGCGTGCTGCAGATCACCACGCCCAGCGTACTGCTGTACCCGCGCCCGCTCGCGCACCGCTTCGTCACCGATGCCACGCGGGGCGCGGATTTCGCGTGCGCCAACCTGCAGTTCGAAGGGGGCGCCAACAACCCGGTCGCCGCTGCGCTGCCGCCGATCGTGTGCCTGCCGCTGGAGGGCTTGTACGGCGGCCAGCCGGTGCTGTCACTGCTGTTCGAAGAAGCCTTCGCGCAGCGCTGCGGCCGCCAGGCGCTGCTGGATCGTCTGTTTGAAGTGGTGCTGATCCAGATCCTGCGCGCGCTGATGGAGAGTGGCCAGATCCGCGTCGGCCTGCTCGCCGGCATGGCCCATCCGCGTCTGCGCCACGCGCTGGTGGCGATGCATGAAGCGCCCGCCGACGAGTGGACGCTGGAGTCGCTCGCGCAGCGCGCCGGCATGTCACGCAGCGCCTTCGCCGACAGCTTCCGCGACACCATCGGCAGTACGCCCGGTCATTACCTGCAGGGCTGGCGCACCCGCCTGGTGCAGCAGGCGCTGCGCCGCGGCCAGCCGCTCAAGCGCATCGCCATCGATGTGGGCTACGGCAGCGAAGCGGCGTTGTCGCGCGCGTTCAAGGCGCAGACCGGGCAGTCGCCGCGGCAGTGGAAGCAGGGCAGCGCGGGAACCGAGCGATAGGACGATGCCCGTTGGCCTCGCTCAGATCGCCCACTCCCGATCCGTGGTGAACATGATGGTCAGCCAGCGGTCCGGCGACTCCTCACCCAGCGCCTCGCCGATCTCGTCGCGCAGCCGGTCCCACTCGATCAGCGCCCGCGGCGGATCATCGGCGCGCACCACGAAGAACAGTTCGATCTGCTCACCGCGCCCGACCTTGGCCACGTAACTGCGGTACTCCAGGAAACCGTGCCGGGCCACGATGGCGCGCGCCACCTCGTCCACGTGCGTCTGCAGATCCAGCGGCGTGATCAGCAAAATGTCCGACAGTGCTTGGCGCACCGTGCCCATCGGCGCCACCACCACGAACAGGCAGACCACCAGCAGGATCGCCGGATCGATGTATGGGACCAGCCACGCCCACGGCGTGCCGCCCAGCACATAGCCGCCGACGAAGGCGACCAGATACGCCGCCGACATGCTGGCCGCGACGACCCAGTTCTTGGCATCCAGGGCAATGAAGTCCGAGCCGATCGACCGGTTCGCCCGGCGCACGAACAGCGCCAGGCCGGTTTCGGCCACGATCGAAATCACCGCGAACAGGATTGCCGGCCCCAGCGCGATCTCGCGTCCGCCGGACATCAGGGCGTCCACCGCATTGACCGCCGCGTACAGCGCCGCGCCGATCATCAACGTGCCGCTGACCCCGAGCACGATCGGCTCCAGGTGCCAGAAACCCATGGTGAAGCGCTGGTTCAAGCGCGACTGCAGGGTATCGACGTGGGTCGACAGGCTGATCAGGCGCACCACCAGCAGCGACAGCCAGGTCATCACCACGTCGATCAGCCCGTAGATCCCGTCGAAGATGATCAGCGAGGAGTTGGCCAACAGGCCGAACGCCACGGCCGCGGCGGCCATCGCCAGGGAGGCGGCGATCGACAGGCGCAGGACGCCTTGCTCGGTGGTGGGGTCGAAGCTGGGCAGACGGAGCGCGGGCATGGATGCTTGGGAGGGACGTGCAGGGCTGCATTGTCTACCGCCGTCGTTGCAGGCGGGTACTCCGCGCGCGATCCGGCCGCCGGCTGCACCCTCGGGCAGCGTTCATGGGAAGGGGGTAAACTATTGATTGCGCTGGCATTGCCAGTGAATTCAGACAGCCCCGCGCCCCATGACCCAGCCGATCACCGACGCCGCCGCGCGTTACGCCGCCTCCCTGCGCCTGTCCGTCGCCCCAATGATGGACTGGACGGACCGCCATTGCCGGTACTTCCATCGGTTGCTGGCACCGGGCGCACGGCTGTACACCGAGATGGTGCACGCCAACGCGGTGATCCATGGCGACCGCGAGCGCCTGCTCGGCTTCGACGGCAGCGAGCATCCGCTGGCCCTGCAGCTGGGCGGCAGCGATCCGGGCCTGCTGGCCCAGGCTGCGCGTATCGCGCAGGAATGGGGCTACGACGAGGTCAACCTCAACTGCGGCTGCCCGTCCGACCGCGTGCAGGCCGGCCGCTTCGGTGCCTGCCTGATGCGCGAGCCGGCGCTGGTCGCCGAGTGCGTGGGCGCGATGGTTGCCGCGGTGGACATTCCGGTCACGGTGAAATGTCGCTTGGGCGTAGATGACGACAACGACTACGAAAACTTCGTCAACTTCGTCGATCAATCGGCCAACGCCGGGAGTGCGATGTTCGTGGTACATGCCCGCAACGCGTGGCTGAAGGGCCTGTCGCCCAAGGAAAACCGCGAAGTGCCGCCGCTGCGGTACGACTGGGCGCACCGCCTCAAGACCGACCGCCCGCAGCTGCAGATCGTCCTCAACGGCGGCTTGGCCACGATCGAGGCGGCGCAGGCCCAGCTGCCGGCCCTGGACGGGGTGATGCTGGGCCGTGCGGCCTACCACGATCCCTACGTGCTGCATCAGCTCGAGGCCGCCCAGACCGGCGCCGCGCTGCAACCTCGCGAAGCCCTGCTGCGCGCGATGCAGCCCTACATCGAGGCCCGGCTGGCCGCCGGGCTGGCCCTCAAGCACATCACCCGCCACCTGCTGGGCCTGTTCCATGGGCAGCCAGGTGGGCGCGCTTTCCGCCAGATCCTGAGCGAGGGCTCGCACCGGGTCGGGGCCGACTGGAGCCTGATCGAGCAGGCACTGGCAGTGACCCGGGCGCAGGCCGAACGCGTCGCCGCGTGAGCCGCGTCACCTTGTCGGCTTGACAAGTATCCCGCTTTGACCGCCAATGTTCACTTATATGAACGGCGCGGGGAGGCGGCAGGAAAAGTTCAGATCGGATTCACTGGCTAAAACCAAGAATTCGCTAAAGATTCGTAAAGCGCCGGCCCAGGCTGGCGGTTGCCGATTCACAACTTTTGAACGTTTAGCCGCGCTCCGCTAGGATCAGACCGATGTTCTCCGTGACCCGCCACCGCCGCATTGCCGCCTTCGCCCTGTTGGCGACGGGCGCCGCTGCCTCCAGCAGTGCGTGGGCACAGATGCCACCGCCGGAAGCGGCCCGTGCCGAGATGATGCGCACGGCCGAACGTGGTGGCCCGCAGGAGCGCTCGCTGTCCGACGCGGTGCGTCGGGTGCAACGTACTACCGGTGGACACATCCTCGGCGCCGAGCGCGTGCCCTTCGATGGGCGCGATATCAACCGGGTGAAGTACATGGATGATCGCGGTCGCGTCCGCTATATGGACGATCCGGCGACATCGCGTTCACAGCCCCGCACGCCGCGCTCGGATATGTCATCACTACGCGGCGATAACCCCTGAACAGGGATAGTTGTCCGCAGTCATCTGCATTACCCACTGGCCCCATGGGGCCATACCCAGGACACTAGGGAGAGTTCATGCGTATCCTTCTGGTCGAAGACGAAGCCCCGCTGCGGGAAACACTGGCAGCCCGGCTCAAGCGCGAAGGCTTTGCCGTCGATGCTGCGCAGGACGGTGAGGAAGGTCTGTACATGGGCCGCGAAGTACCGTTCGACGTCGGCATCATCGATCTGGGCCTGCCCAAGATGTCGGGCATGGAACTGATCAAGGCGCTGCGCGACGAGGGCAAGAAGTTCCCCGTGCTCATCCTGACCGCGCGCTCAAGCTGGCAGGACAAGGTCGAGGGCCTCAAGCAGGGCGCCGACGATTACCTGGTCAAGCCGTTCCACGTGGAAGAGCTGCTGGCCCGCGTCAATGCGCTGCTGCGCCGCGCCGCCGGCTGGAGCAAGCCGACGCTGGAATGCGGCCCGGTCGCGCTGGATCTTGCCGCGCAGACGGTCAGCGTCAACGGCAGCAATGTGGACCTCACCAGCTACGAGTACAAAGTGCTCGAGTACCTGATGATGCATGCCGGTGAACTGGTCTCCAAGGCCGACCTCACCGAACACATCTACCAGCAGGATTTCGACCGCGACTCGAACGTGCTGGAGGTCTTCATCGGCCGCCTGCGCAAGAAGCTCGATGCCGACGGCGAACTCAAGCCGATCGAAACCGTGCGTGGCCGCGGTTACCGCTTCGCCATTCCGCGCAACGAAGGCTGAGCTGCGGCTGGCGATAGATGATGTCCGGCCGTCTGTGGTTCTTTAAACGCTGGCGGCCGCGCTCACTGCAGGCGCGCCAGCTGCTGGCCGCCTCGGTGGGCCTGGTGGCCTTCCTGGCCCTGGCCGGCTACGCGCTGGACGCCGCCTTCGCCGATACCGCGAAGGCCAACCTGCGCGAGCGCCTCAAGAACTACGCCACCGCCTACGCGGCCGGCATCGACTTCACCCGCGACCGCTCGCTGTACATCCGCGAGCAGCCGCCGGATCCGCGCTTTGATGTTCCCGGCAGCGGCCTCTATCTGCAGGTCGTGATGCCCGACGGCAAGGGCAACTCCATGTCCGCCGAAGGCCCGATGCTTCCTACCGTGGGCGGCGGCATGCTGGCCCCGCGCCAGGAAGTCTTCGAAGGCCCGTTGCCGATGATCCAGATCGACGGCAGCGAGGGCTCGGCCTACCGCTATGGCATGGGCCTGGTCTGGGATGCCGACGCCGACCCGGCCACCGAGTTCCCGTACACGATCTACGTGCTCGAAGACTCGCGCGCGCTCGGCGCACAGCTGCGCGTATTCCGCGGGCGCGTGTGGTTCTACCTCGGCGGCATCGGTCTGATCCTGCTGCTGCTGCAGACGGTCATTCTGCAGTGGAGCCTGCGCCCGATGCGGCGCGTGATCAATGAGCTGACCAAGGTCCAGCGCGGTGAAACCGAGCGCATGAGCGAACGCCATCCGCGCGAGCTGGAGCCGCTGACCGACAGCATCAACGCCTTCATCGAGAGCGAGCGAGAGAACCTCGAACGCCAGCGCAACACCCTGGCCGATCTCGCGCACAGCCTGAAAACACCGCTGGCGGTGTTGCGCACGCAGCTCGACAGCGGCGCTCGCGATGAGGATCTGCGAGAAGAGTTCGACGTGCAGCTGCGGCGCATGAACAACCTGGTGTCCTACCAGCTGGCGCGCGCGGCTTCTTCGGGGCACAAGCTGTTCTCCGCCCCGTTGCCGATCGAATCCAACGCCGAAGAAATCGTGCGGGGCCTGGAGAAGGTCTACGCTTCCAAGGGCGTGCTGTGTGAATTCGATATCGACCCGGCCGCGCGTTTCCACGGTGAGCCTGGCGATCTGCAGGAACTGCTCGGCAACCTGCTGGAGAACGCCTTCAAGTGGGCCAAGCGTCGCGTGCTGCTCACCGCGCATCCGTTGCCGGCCCCCGGTGCGCGTCGCGCGGGCCTGGTGCTGTCGGTGGATGACGACGGCCCGGGCATCGCACCGGAAGACATCGCCAAGGTGCTTCAGCGTGGCGTACGTGGCGATGAGCGCGTGCAGGGTCACGGCATCGGCCTGTCGATCGTGCAGGACCTGATCAAGGACTACCGCGGCGAGCTGCAGGTGAAGCGTTCGCCGGAGCTGGGTGGTGCCCGCTTCGAAGTGAAGTTGCCGCCGGGGCCGTAAAGGCTGTACCGACCAGCGGTCGGTACCTACCCGTGGTCTGCAGGGTGCATCATCGATCTGGATCGCCCGGCATTTCCAAGGCGCTGGTGGCCCACGACCGTTGGTCGTGGCGCGCCTCACCGCATCAGCGGTGACGGTCCATAGAACCGCTGCAGATGCCCGGCCACCGCCGGCATCTCACGCGCCAGCAGCGCCGGTGCGGAGAAGTGGTACTCGCTGACCACCGCGAAGAATTCTTCCGGCGCCTCGGACGCGTAGGGGTCGATCAACGTCTGCCGACCGCTGTCCACCTCGGCGCAGAACGTGTCGTAGGCCTGCTGGAAATCCGCTGCCCATTGCGTTTGCCACGCCCGCGGCAACGGCGGCGTGCCGTCGATCGCCCCGTCCAGCGCATCGATCTTGTGCGCCATCTCATGCACGGCCACGCAGAACCCGGCCTCCGGGTCGGCGATGTCGGCCTGGACATCGGCCCACGACAGAATCAGCGGGCCGCTGTCCCAGGATTCGCCGATCAGCGCATCGTCCCATTCGTGCAGCACGCCGGCGGCATCCACATGGCTGCGGTGCACGCGGAACGCGTCCGGATAGACGATCAGCTGCGACCAGCCACGCAGGCCGATTTCGCCCAGTTCCAGCAACGGCAGGCAGCACAGCGCGGCCAACAGCACGCCGTCGGCCTCATCGAGCTGCAGTTCGGCGGCCGGGCTGATCGTCTTCTCGTGGAGGAAGCGGGCGGCGAGGGCGCGCAGGCGCTCGCGGCGGGCTGGGTCCAGCTGCTGCAGCCACGCGGCGCGGCGGCACGTGCGGTCCCAGAGGGTGGGGTCGATCTCGCGTGGCGTGCGGCGCAGCCAGCCCAACAGTCGTTCGATCAGCGGAACATACCCGGCAGGAAGCTGTGCCATTTCGGCGCACGCAGGCGCGGCAGTACGTCGTCATCGCCACCGCCGCCGGTGCTGGTACCGCTGCTGGCGCTGGGCTTGACGGTCGCCGGGGCGGCGGCCGCTGAGGCCGACGCGGGCGCACTACGCTCGTTCTCGCTGCCCGAATAGACACACGCGCCGCGGCCCGCCGTGGTGAGCGCATCGGAAGCGTGCGCGGCCAGCGGGGCCATCAGGAGGAGCAGGCAATGGACGAACGGGCGCATCGTCAACATCCACAGGGCGGGTCAAGTTCTCGATTCTAGCCCGATTCGCCCAAGGGATTGGAAGGCCTCCGGTGGGCGCTGGCGGCGGCTTTCCCGCATACTTTTCCCGTTTACCCGATGGAAGCTGCCGTGGACGACCGCCAACTGCTGGCCAAACTGGGCGCCGGGCGCCTGTCCGGCGACGCGCTGGCGCGCGAAATGGGCCAGACCCGCGCCGCGATTTGGAAGCGGATTCAAGGACTTAGAGCCGCCGGGGTCGATATCGACGGCCGCGCCGGTGACGGCTACCAGTTGCAGCAGCCGCTGGATCTGCTGGACGCCGAGGCCATCCAGGCTGCGCTGCCGGGCCCGGTGTCCGCCGAACTGGCCTCGCTGGAGATCGCCTGGTCGGTGGCGTCAACAAACAGTGAATTGTTGCGCTGCAGCGCGCCGGAGCGCGGGGTGGCGGTGCTCCTGGCCGAGCGCCAGACCCGTGGCCGTGGGCGGCGGGGGCGGGTGTGGGCCTCGCCGTTGGCGGCGCATGTCTACCTCTCAGTATTACGCGGCTTTGCCGGTGGCCTGTCGCGGCTGGGCGGGCTCAGCCTGGTCGCCGGTGTCGCGGTGGCCGAAGCACTGCGCGAGGCGGGCTTCGGCGGTGTCGCGCTGAAGTGGCCGAATGACCTGGTCGTCGATGGCCACAAACTCGGTGGCCTGCTGATCGAAGGCGGCGGTGAATTCGCCGGCCCTGCGCGGGCCGTGATCGGGCTTGGCGTCAACGTACGCATGCCGGCCACCTTCGCGGCGGAGATCACCCAGCCCTGGACCGATCTGGACACGCTGTGTGGCGAACAGACCTCGCGCAATGCCGTGGTCGCGCGCATCCTGGCCGCGCTGCTGCCAGCACTGGACGCGTTCGAGCAGCAGGGCCTGGCGCCGTTCCTGGCCCGCTACGCCGCGCTGGACAGCCTGGCCGGGCGCGAGGTGCAGGTGGAAGAAGGCGGCGTCCTGTTTGCCGGCACGGCACTGGGCCTGGCCGACGACGGAGCACTGCGCGTGGGTATCGACGGCAGCGAACGGGTTTTCCATGCGGGCGAAGTCAGCGTGAGGGCGCAATGAGCGACTGGTTGTTTGACCTGGGCAATTCGCGCTTCAAGTTCGCGCCGCTGCAGGGCGTGCGCGCCGGTGACGTGCAGGCATGGCCGCATGGCGCCGAAGCAATGCCTGCGCT
Organism: Stenotrophomonas sp. HMSC10F06; assembly: GCF_001807865.1. Lineage (NCBI taxonomy): Bacteria > Pseudomonadati > Pseudomonadota > Gammaproteobacteria > Lysobacterales > Lysobacteraceae > Stenotrophomonas > Stenotrophomonas sp. HMSC10F06. The sequence goes on from NZ_KV791308.1 coordinate 107,509, forward strand.
GGCACTGGAGGCGCTGCCCTCGGGCGATACCGCGTATGTCGCCAGCGTCGCAGCGCCGTCGCTGACGGCCGCCATGCTGGATGTGCTGCAGGCCCGCTTCCGCCACGTCCGTGTCGCGCGTACCGAGGCCGAATACGCCGGTGTGCGGATCGCCTACGCCGACCCCAACCGCTTCGGCGTGGACCGTTACCTGGCACTGTTGGCCGTGGCGGCGCGGGGCCAGGCCGTGCTGATCGCCGGGGTGGGCACCGCGCTCACCATTGATCTGCTCGACGCCGATGGCCAGCATCACGGCGGGCGCATTGCCGCCTCGCCGACCACCATGCGCGAAGCGCTGCATGCGCGCGCCGTGCAGTTGCCGGCCGCAGGCGGTGACTACAGTGAGTTCGCCAACGACACCGCCGATGCGCTGGCCTCCGGCTGTGATGGTGCGGCGGTGGCCTTGATTGAACGCAGCCGCATGCAGGGCGGTGAACGCCTCGGCGCGCTGCCGCATCTGCTGGTGCACGGGGGCGGTGCACCGGCGCTGCTGCCGCTGCTCGGCGATGCCGAGTTCCAGCCCTCGCTGGTGCTTGATGGGCTGGCCCGCTGGGCCGTGCACCAACCGCCGTCGGCAGGCTAGGATCAGCCGATGCTTACCCGTGCCCTGATCGTCGTCCTGGTCATCCTCAACCTCGGTGTCGCGCTGTGGTGGCTGCTGCGCGGTGAACCGGTCAGCGCGCCGCCAGCTTCGCCGGTCGGTGTGGCCCAGCTGGAAGTGCTGCCGGCCACGCAGGCGCCGCCGGCTGCTGCAACGCCGCTGGACGCCGCCCCGGCGCTGCAGGACGTCACGCCCGCTTCCGCGCCGGTGGCCCAGCCGCCGGTGCCCACGGCCGCGCCGACCATCGCCGAGCCAGCCGCCGCTGTGGCTGACACGCCTGCACCGGCGCCCGCCACCAGCGTGCCTGCACCGGCCCCGGTGGCGGCAGCTCCGGTACCGGCATCCACACCCGCTCCGATCACCGCAAGCCCCACGCCCGCCCAATGCGTGAGCCTGGGGCCGTTCGCTGACCGCGCTGCCGCCCAGGCCGCCCAGTCACGCGCCGGGGCAGCCCTGCGTGGGGCCAGGCTGCGCGAGGTCGCCGATGCCGGCGCCACCCGTTACCGCGTGCTGCTGCCGCCCGCTGCCAGTCGTGAAGAAGCGCAGGCCACGGTCAAACGCATCGTCGCGGCCGGGGTGAGTGATTACTACATCATTGCCCAGGGCGAAGAGGCCAATGCCATCGCGCTGGGCCAGTACCGTAACCGGGAAGGTGCGGACCGCCGCCTGGCGGCCCTGAGCGCGGCCGGCTTCAAGGCGACCATGGTCGCCAGCGGGGGCGATGGCAGCGCACAGTGGTGGCTGGATGCGACCCTGGCCGATGGCACCGGCGCCGCCGCGGTCCGCCAGCGCACCGGTGCCGCCCAGCAACGCTCGCTGGAATGCACGCGCTTGCGCTAGAATCCCGGCTCCGCGACGGTCCTCCCGCCGCGATGCCCATGCCGGCATAGCTCAGTTGGTAGAGCAACCGCCTTGTAAGCGGTAGGTCCCCAGTTCGAATCCGGGTGCCGGCACCATTGATGCACAGTCGATGACGACTGCTGCAGCGCCGCGAGTCGTATCACGCCGCGCTGGCTATGCTGGTCCTCTTTGCAATGGAGGCAACAGCGATGGCGATGTATTCCCCGGTGTCCCTGATTGGCGTGCCCACCGATATCGGTGCGGGCCACCGTGGCGCAGGACTGGGACCGGACGCCCTGCGCATCGCGGGCCTGGGTGACGCGCTCACCGCGCGCGGCGTGGAGGTGCGCGACCTCGGCAACCTGGACGGCCCGCGCAACCCGTGGACGGCACCGGTGCAGGGCTACCGCCATCTGGACGAGGTGGTGGCCTGGAACCGCGCGCTGATGGAGGCGACCTACACCGAACTGCAGGCCGGCCGCATGCCGATCATGCTCGGTGGCGACCACTGCCTGGGGATCGGTTCGATCACCGCGGTCGCGCGCTGGTGCCGCGAGCAGGGCAAGGACCTGCGCGTGCTGTGGCTGGATGCGCATTCGGATTTCAACACCAGCGAGGTCACGCCCTCGGGCAACGTGCACGGCATGCCGGTGGCCTGCCTGTGCGGGCTGGGCCCGGACGCGCTGACCCGCCTCGGTGGTGATGCCCCGGCGATCCGCCCGCAGCAGGTGCACCAGATCGGCATCCGCTCGGTGGACCAGGAAGAGAAGCGGCTGATCAAGCAGCACCAGGTGGATGTCTACGACATGCGCTACATCGACGAAGCCGGCATGAAGCGCACCATGGAGGCGGCGCTGGCCGGCATCGATGCCAACACGCACCTGCACGTCAGCTTCGACGTGGACTTCCTGGACCCCAGCATCGCGCCGGGCGTGGGCACGACGGTGCCGGGCGGGGTCAACTACCGCGAAGCGCAGCTGGTGATGGAGATGATCGCCGACACCGGGCGCATGGGCTCGCTGGACATCGTCGAGCTGAATCCGCTGCTGGACAACCGCAACGCCACCGCCGAACTGGCCGTCGATCTGGTCGAAAGCCTGTTCGGAAAATCGACGCTGATGCGCGATTGAGCAAGGCTGGCTGAACCGTATTTGCGTGCATTCACATCCGCTGCACGCCTCTCCCGCCAGATTGCACTTCACGCGGCGCCGTGTGGTTGAACCCACGGCACTGCAGGTCGGGAAGGGGAGCTGCGCTGGCGTGCTCTTCTGACAGGCGGGACCGGATTTCGGTATTGAATTTGAACAACCAGGAGAACCCCATGAAGCGTGTTATCGCACTGATGCTGTTGTCGATGTTCTCGGTGGCCATGCTGTCCGGCTGCAACACCGTTGCCGGTGCCGGCAAGGACGTGCAGAAGGCCGGTGAAACGGTCGAAGGCGCTGCCAAGGGCAACTGATCCAACGGATCAGTCGTCAACGGAAAAGGCCGGGATTTCCCGGCCTTTTTCATGTCCGCCAAATGGCGGCGGAACGCGTGCAGTGGTGAATCATTCAAGCTCGTGAGCGTGCGTTTCATCGCTGCTTGACCGCGCGGCAACGCGGCCACGCGCATTCTGGACCCACGGCGAAATGGCCGTTGCAATCAAGGATGCGAACCCATGAACAAAGACATCATTTCCGGCAAGTGGACGCAGCTCAAGGGCAAGGCGCAGGCCAAGTGGGGCGACCTGACCGACGACGATTTCAAGGTGGCCGAAGGCAATGCCGAGTACCTGGCAGGGCGCCTGCAGGAACGCTATGGCTGGGCACGCGACCGTGCTGAAACCGAAGTCCGCGACTTCGAAGCGGCCATGCGCAAGGATTATCCGGATTACCACTGAGTGGTGATCCATGACGACGGCGCCGCCGTCGGGGGTTGAAACCGGAACGGGCCGCGAAAGCGGCCCGTTTTCTGTGGGGCACCTGCGCGATCAGCGGCGGCGCTGCGGCGGGGGATCGGGCACGTATTGGCCCGGGAAGGCCTGGGGCTCGTCGCGCACCGGGGCGCTTGACCTTGGAATGATCCCGCGTGCCACCAGATTGCGCTCGCTGTCGTAACGCACCTGCACCTGCTGCGTCGGAAAGGCCGTGTCGCGTTCGAACGCGGTGTTGCGCACCCGCGACGGCTCGCGCTGGCCGTGGCCGGTGCCCAGTTGCGGTGCCGGGGCGGTGGAACCGGTCACCCGCACACGCTCCGTCGTCGAGGAGCGTGCCTGTGGGCGTGCCCTGGCATCGGCGGAGTCGGCCACGGCGGGGGCGGCTTCCCATGACACCCGCCCCGCCTCGCGGAACACGGCCACGCCGATCACGCCGATGTTGGCCGGGCGTCCGGTGCGGCCGGCGTAGCTGCGGTCCGGATCGGTGAACACGAACTGGGCGACCTCGTCGGCGGATTTGCGCCAGCCATGGATGTCGGTGGTCTGCCACGGGTTGAGCACGTAGCCGGTCTGGTGGGGCGCGGCCACCTCGCCGCTGATGGCATTCAGGCCATCGACCGAGAGCACCACCAGCACGCGCTCGGCGCTGCCGTTGCGCAGGCGCACGCTGTAACGGTGGCCCTGCTGGCCCGCGATCCAGCGCTGGCCGTCCTGGCGGTACTGGGTCAGGGCCTGGCCGCTGTCGCGGTCGATCACCGTCAGGTGGACCGGCCCGGTGTCGTAACGAAGTGGCAGCGCCGGCTTGAACCCGCACAGGGCCAGCACGGCAAGCAGGGGCAGGATCAAACGTTTCATGGCAGGGCTCCGCAGGGCAGGTGCACGATCAAACGCACGGGCCGGGCCAACGGGGTCGAGCGCGGGCAGGTAAACTGGGGCGGTTCATCTGTCCGCATTGATTCCCCATGACTACCCGCGTCCTTACCGGCATCACCCCCTCCGGCACGCCCCACCTGGGCAACTACGTCGGCGCCATCCGTCCGGCGATCACCGCCAGCCAGGCCTCGGAAATCGAGAGCTTCTTCTTCCTGGCCGACCTGCACAGCCTGATCAAGGCGCAGGAGCCCGAGCGCACCCAGCGCTCCACGCTGGAGATCGCGGCAAGCTGGCTGGCGTGCGGGCTGGATCCGGACAAGGTGTGGTTCTACCGGCAGAGCGACATCCCGGAAACCACCGAGCTGATGTGGTTCCTGACCGTGATCGCCAGCAAGGGCATCCTCAACCGCGCGCATGCCTACAAGGCCGCCGTGGACAAGAACCGCGAAGAGCAGCTCGACGACGATGCCGGGGTCAGCGCGGGGCTGTTCATGTACCCGGTACTGATGGCCGCCGACATCCTGATCTTCAAGGCCAACCGCGTGCCGGTCGGCCGCGACCAGATCCAGCACATCGAGATGGCGCGCGATTTCGCGCAGCGCTTCAACCACGTCTACGGCCAGGAGTTCTTCCCGCTGCCGGAGGTGGTGATCGATGAGCAGGTCGCTACGCTGGCGGGCCTGGACGGCCGCAAGATGAGCAAGAGTTACCACAACACCATTCCGCTGTTCGCCCCGCGCGCGGAGTTGAAGAAGCTGGTGTTCTCGATCCTCACCGATTCGCGCGCGCCGGGTGAGCCCAAGAGCACCGAAGGCTCGGCGTTGTTCCAGATGTACCAGGCCTTCGCCACCCCGGAGCAGACCGCTGCGTTCGCGCAGGCCTTCGCCGAGGGCATCAGCTGGGGCGATGCCAAGCAGCAGCTGTTCGAGCGGATCGACAGCGAGATCACCCCGCTGCGCGAACGCTATGACGCCCTGATGGCCGAGCCGGAGAAGATCGAGGCGCTGCTGCGCCGTCGTGGCCAGCAGCTGCGCGAGCAGTTCGCCGTGCCGCTGCTGAAGGAGCTGCGCCATGCGGTTGGCCTGCGCGATCTGTCCACCGCCGGTGATGTACCCAGTGAGGAAAGCGGCGCTGCGCGCGCGGCACCGCCGCTGTTCAAGCAGTACCGCGAAAAGGACGGCCGCTTCTACTTCAAGCTGCAGGCCGGTGACGGCACGCTGCTGATCCAGAGCGAGGGCTTTGATTCGCCGCGCGACGCCGGCCAGCTGATCGGCGTGCTCAAGCAGACCGAGCATGGTGACGGGCTGCAGAGCGAATTGTTCAAGGTCGAGGCGGAGGTGGATGTCGTGCTTGCCGCACTGCAGGCACTGCGCGAGTAACGCCGCCTGCTGGCCAACACCCAGCCACCCGCAGCACCACGTAGTGCCGGCCGCTGGCCGGCAACCAGGCGACCGCGCCATCACACAGGCGTCGGCCGTTGGCCGGTGCCACCGCTATGGCATGATGCCCCTGCACGCCGCGGGGCGTGATCCTGCACGGGAGACTGCGATGGCCTGGTTGTCGTTGTTGTTGTTCCTGCCCTGGTTCGTGCTGCTGGGCACGCTGTACTGGCTGTTCCCCCGCCAGCCGCGTGGCACCGCGCGCCGCGTGTTCGACGGCGCCGCGCTGGTGCTGGCCTTCGTGCTGAGCATCCTGGCGATGCTGTGGGGCCACCATATCGGCGTGGTCCAGAACGATGCCGGTCCAATCTGGCGGCAGGTACTGGCCGTGCTCTATGCCTACGGTGCCTTCCTGGCGGTGATGGTGGCCGCGGTGCTGCTGCGCGGGCCATTGCTGAGCGCGACTGCGACCAAAGCCGCATCGAAGCCGCTGCACTGATCGACGTAAGATGGGGGCGTTTCGTGCCAGGGATGCGTTGATGCACTCCGACCCCAGCATTCATACGATCGACACCGCGTTCCAGCGGGATGATTTCGATGCCGCCTACCTGATCGTCGAGAACGGCCGGGCAGCGTTCATCGATTGCGGCACCGGCCTGGCCGTGCCGGCGATGCTCGCCGCGTTGAGGCGCGCCGGCTGCACGCCCGAGCAGGTCGACTGGCTGATCCTGACCCATGTGCATCTCGACCACGCCGGCGGTGCCGGCCTGCTGATGCAGCAGCTGCCCAACGCCACCCTGGTGGTGCATCCGCGTGGTGCGCCGCATATGGTCGACCCGACCCGCCTGATCGCCGGGGCCACCGAGGTCTACGGTGAAGCGGAGATCGCGCGCAGCTATGGGCCGATCCTGGCCGTTGCCGCTGACCGGGTGGTGATCGCCGAAGATGGCCACACCGTGGATCTGGCCGGGCGCACGCTGCTGTGCGTGGATACGCCGGGGCACGCCCGCCATCACCTGTGTGTGTGGGATGCGCGCAGCCGCAGCTGGTTCACCGGCGACACCTTCGGGCTGTCCTACCGCGAGCTGGACAGCGCGCAGGGCGCCTTCATCGTGCCCACCTCCTCACCGGTGCAGTTCGATCCGGAGCCGCTGAAGCAGTCGATCGCAAAGATGCTGGCCTACGATCCGCAGGCCATGTACCTGACCCATTACGGGCGCGTGGCACCCCCGCGGAAACTGGCTGACGATCTCGTCGAACAGATCGATGCCATGGTCGAGATCGGTCGCCAATGCGATGGTCGGCCGGATCGGCATCGCTGCCTGGTCGCGGCGTTGACCGCGCTGTACCTGGAACGCGCGCAGGCGCATGGCTGCCCGCTGGATGATGAAGCGGTGGCCCGGGTGCTGGCGATGGATATCGAACTCAACGCCCAGGGCCTGGCGTGCTGGCTGGATCGCGACCGCCGCTAGTGCACGGTCACGGGGGTGTCACGTTACACTCCGGTGTCCTGTTTTCCGTCCTGGTGTCTGCCGTGAATCCGATGCGCATGCTGCTGCTGTCGTCCTGCCTGTTCGTGGGCGGCCTGGCCCACGCCGCCAATGACCTGCCCGGCGGCGGCATCGATCCGGAGGCACTGTCGCGACATGTGCGGATCCTGGCCTCGGACGAGTTCGAGGGCCGCGCCCCGGCCACGCCCGGTGAAGAGCGCACCGTCCAGTACCTGATCGAAGAGTTCAAGAAGTACGGCCTGCAGCCCGGCGGCGTGGATGGCGGCTGGGTGCAGCCGGTGCCGATGGTGCGTGCGCAGGTCGATGGCCCGGTGCGTGCGCAGCTGCGCCAGAAGGGCAAGCAGCGCGCCCTGGTCAATAGCGAGGACGTGACCCTGCAGAGCCTGCGGCCGCAGGATGCGGTGGCGATCAAGAACGCCCCGCTGGTGTTCGTCGGCTACGGCATCGATGCCCCCGAGCGCCACTGGAACGATTACAAGGACGTCGACCTGCACGGCAAGATCGCCGTGGTGCTGATCAACGATGCCGATTTCGAGGCCGACCAGCCGGGCGCATTCGATGGCAAGGCCGTGACCTACTATGGCCGCTGGACCTACAAGTTCGAAGAAGCCGCGCGCCGCGGTGCGCAGGGCGTGCTGATCGTGCACGAGACCGCACCCGCCGCGTATGGCTGGGCCACGGTGAAGAGCTCGGGCACCTCGCCGCTGTTTGATATCGAACGCACCCGCGAGCAGGCCCTGGCCCAGCACGTGCCGGTGCGCGGCTGGATGCAGCGCAGCCTGGCCGAGCAGCTGTTCCGCGATGCGGGCCTGGATTTCGAGGCCGAGAAGCGCCGTGCCATGACCCCGGCCTTCAAGCCGGTGGCCTTGGGCGATGCGCAGCTCTCGGTGGACTTCAAGCTCAAGCGCGAGCAGGTGATCACGCGCAACGTGGTGGCCAAGCTGCCGGGCGGCGCGCACGCCGATGAAGCGGTGATCTTCTCCGCGCATTGGGATGCTTTCGGTATCGGCCAGCCCGATGCCAAGGGCGACCGCATCCGTCGCGGTGCGATCGACAACGCCACCGGCGTGGCCACCGTGCTGGAGCTGGGCCGCGTCTTCGCTGCCGGCCCGCAGCCGCAGCGCACGCTGTACTTCGTGGCGCTGACCGCCGAAGAGAAGGGCCTGCTCGGGGCCAGCTACTACGCCGCGCACCCGCTCGCCCCGCTGGACAAGACCGCCGCCGTGTTGAACATCGAGATGTTCAGCCCGGATGGCCCGACCCGCGACATCGCCTCGTGGGGCAAGGGCCGGGTCTCGCTGGAAGGGGATCTGGAGCGCGTGGCCAAGGCACGTGGCCGCACCTATTCGCCCGATCCGAACCTGGAAGCGGGCTTCTTCTACCGCGCCGACCACTTCGCCTTCGCTCGCCTTGGCGTACCAGCGATCACCATCGGCCCGGGGCTGGACATGCGTGAGGGCGGGATCGAGAAGGGCCGTGAACTGCGCGATGCGTACTTCGCCGCCTGCTACCACCAGGCCTGCGATGCGTGGACCCCAAGCTGGGACCCGAGTGGTCATGCCGCCGACACCCTGCTGGTCTACGACCTGGGCGCGGAACTGGCCAACAGCCGTCGCTGGCCGCAGTGGGAAGAAGGGTCCGAATTCCGCGCCGAGCGCGAGAAGAGCGAATCGGCGCGCCGCTGAAGCGTACCGCAGGCGGCGCTCAGCGCCGCCGCAGCAGGCGCCACGCGCCCCCGCCACTGGCCGCGAGCGCGGCCAGGCAACAGGCCATCATCGCGCCGAACGGTTGACCCATGGCAACGCAGCGCCCGTCAGGGCGCTGCGTTGCGTAAGAGGACGTGCTGGCCTGGGCGAACGCCGCCGGTACCCGCATTGCCAGCATCCACCCGCCCAGCGTGATCGCGGGGCGGGTGGTGCGGCCGTTACTTCCGGGTGCCATCGAGCCAGTTCGGGCCCTTGTTGGTCAGGAAGAACATGTAGACCACCAGCGACACCGCGATGATCGCCGTGACATACACCGCGAACATGCCGACCTGGCCGGTCTTCAGCGCGCCCTGGTACAGCAGCGGCGCGGTACCACCGAACAGCGAATTGGCCATCGCGTAGCCAAAGCCCACGCCCAGCGCGCGCACATGGGTCGGGAACAGCTCGGCTTTGACCACCGCGTTGATCGAAGTGTAGCCGGTCAGGATCACGAAGCCGATGCCCAGCACCAGGAAGGCCATGAACGGATCGTGCTGGTTGGGCAGCTCGGTGATCAGGTACCAGCTGTACAGCACGCCACCGATGCCGAAGAACACCAGCAGGCTTTTGCGGCCGACCATGTCCGACAGCCAGCCGCCGATCGGCTGCAGCACCATCAGGAAGGTCAGCACGCCGAGATTGATCATCGTGCCGGTCATCACGTCATCGCCCGCGAAGGCGCTCTGGATCATCTTCGGCCCGTTGACCGAATAGGTGTAGAACGCCACGGTGCCGCCGGCGGTGATCAGGAAGCACAGCAGCAGCGGACGCCACTGGTTGACGAACAGTTCGCGCATCGAGCCGGAGGCCTTGGCGCGGCCATCGCGGGCGGCATCGATGGAATCGGACTGCAGCGATTCGTCCATGCTGCGGCGCAGCCAGAACACCACGATCGCCGCGACACCGCCGATGCCGAACGCCACGCGCCAGCCCCAGGCGGAGATTTCCGGCTTGCCCCAGAAGGTCAGCATGCCCAGCAGGGTCAGCTGCGCCAGCACGTGGCCGCCGACGAGGGTGACGTAATGGAACGAGGACAGGAAGCCGCGGCGGCCCGGGATGGCGGCTTCGGACATGTAGGTGGCACTGGTGCCGTACTCGCCACCGGTGGCGAAGCCCTGCAGCAGGCGCGCGAACAGCAGGATCACCGCGGCCCAGATGCCGATCTGCGAGGCGGTCGGGGTGATCGCGATCAGGAACGAACAGGCGGCCATCACCGTGACCGACACCGTCAGCGCCAACCGGCGGCCGTAGCGGTCGGCGAAGCGGCCGAAGTACCACGCACCGATCGGGCGCATCAGGAAGGTGGCGGCGAAGATCGCCCACACGTACATCGTGGAGTTCTTGTCGGCGGCCGAGAAGAACTGGGATTCGAAATAGACGGCAAAGACGGAGTAGACGTAGACGTCATACCACTCGACCAGATTACCGGCCGAGCCTTTGAGGGTATTTGAGATGGAGCGCCGCAGGGCGGCCCGTTCGGGGTGTGCCGCAGTGGCGGGGACGGAAGTGCTCATGCAGGGTAGGGGTCCTGGCTGGGAAGCGTTGATTACTCTTGTTACCTTACCGCACGTCAAAAACGGGTGCGTGTCAGGCATCACGGTGCGGCCGGATGAAATCAGCGTGCCAGCACAAAGCGTGCCGCGCCATCGGCAACGGCCTAGAATTCGTGTTCCCCCGCACCGTGGTGGCCCATGGCCGTCCTACCCTCCTCTCCGTCGGCCGCTCCCCGCAGCGGCCTGGTCGTCCTGGCGCTGCTGCTGGTGTACGTGGTCTGGGGGTCCACCTATCTGGGGATCCGGCTGGCGCTGGAGGGCGGCGCACTGCCGCTGACGATGGTCTCCGGCGGCCGCTTCATCATCGCCGGTTCGCTGATGTATGCCGTGTTGCGCTGGCGTGGCTCGCCCGCGCCGACCCGGCGCCAGTGGCGGAACCTGGCGATCATGGGCCTGACCATGCTGGTCCTGGGCAACGGCATGGTGGTACTGGCCGAGCGCACGGTCTCCTCGGGCCTGGCGGCGACCGCCGTGGCCTCGGTGCCGCTGTGGATGGCCCTGTTCGGCGCGATGCGTGGGCAGAACGCCAGCCGCGGCGAGTGGCTGGGCATCGCGATCGGCTTCCTCGGCGTGGTCTGGCTCAACGCCGGCAGCAGCCTGACCGCCTCCCCGCAGGGCCTGATCCTGCTGCTGATCGCCCCGATCGGCTGGGCCTTCGGCTCGATCTGGGCACGCGGCCTGGACCTGCCCAGCCCCTTCATGACCGCCGCCGGGCAGATGCTCTGCGGTGGCGCGATGCTGATCGTGCTCGGCCTGCTCAGCGGCGAACGCCCGACCACCTGGCCCAGCATGAATGGGCTGCTGGCGGTGGCCTACCTGTGCATGTTCGGCTCGATCGTCGCCTTCACCGCCTACGTGTGGCTGCTGCACAACGTGCGCCCGGCACTGGTGGCCAGCTATGCCTACGTCAATCCGGTGATCGCGGTGATCCTGGGCGTGATCATCGGCAACGAGCACTTCGGCGGGCGTGACCTGCTGGCCATGGCAGTGATCCTGGCCGGCGTGGTGGTGCTGACCCTGGCCCGGACGCGCGCGAAGTGAGCCTGCCCGCACCACACAGCCTGCAGGAGCAGCGCCGCGGCCTGGCGATCACCGCGTTCACCTTCACCCTGTGGGGCCTGGTGCCGGTCTACTGGCACCTGCTCAATGCGGTGCCCTCGCAGCAGATCATCGCGCACCGCATCATCTGGAGCACGGTGCTGGTGGTGGCCTGGCTGCTGCTGAGCAACGGCCCGGGCTGGTGGAAGGCCATCGCGGCGCAGCCACGCGCGCTGCCGACGTTGGCGCTGAGCAGCGTGGCGATCGCGTTCAACTGGGGCCTGTACATCTGGGCGATCAACGCCGGGCATGTGATCGAGACCAGTCTGGGCTACTTCATCAATCCGCTGGTGAGCGTGGTGCTCGGCGTGGTGGTGCTCAACGAGCGCCTGCGCCGCCTGCAGTGGCTCGCGGTGGGCTGCGCGGCGCTCGGTGTGGCATGGCTGACCATCGATGCCGGCAGGCCGCCCTGGATCGCCCTGGGGCTGGCCTGTTCGTTCGGCCTGTACGGGTTGCTGCGCAAGATGATTTCGGTCGACCCGGTGGCGGGGCTCGGGGTGGAGAGTCTGTATCTGTTCCTGCCGGCGATCGGGTTCGCGCTGTGGAGCGAGAACGGGCACGGCGGGGCGTTCTTCAGTGGCTGGGGCTGGCGCAACGATGCGCTGTTGATCCTTGGCGGGGCGGTGACGGCGCTGCCGTTGATCGGGTTTGCGTACGGCGTGAAGCGGATTCCGCTGTCGCTGGTCGGAATCCTGCAGTACATCGCGCCGAGTATCGGGTTGTTGTTGGGCGTGTTCTTTTTCCGCGAGCCGTTCGATACGGCCAAGGCGGTGGGTTTCGCTGCGATCTGGACCGGGTTGCTGCTGTTCATCGGCGACAGCGTGTGGCGGTCGCGGGCGGGTGGTGCGTTGAAGCGCTGAAGGCTGAGAAGCCTGAAAGCCTGAAAGCCTGAAAGCCTGAAAGCTTGAGCCCTGGTTTGCTGGGCTGCGTGGCCAGGCGGGGTGTGGGTGGGTGCGCGGGACCCGCCGTGAACCCATCCATGGCGGCATATGACCTTACATGGGTGAAGGCGCATTGCTTGCGAGGCACTGCCTCGCATGCGACTGAACGCACAGCCGCCAGCGGCTGGGTCGGGCCGCGGAGCGGGACTTGCAGCGGGTCCCGACAACCCACCCGTGCCCGCCCAAGCCAGGGCGAGTCCAGCACTGAAGGCTGTTGTTCCAAGGAGCTATTGCTCCGAAGAGCTGTTGCTCTTAAAGCCATCGATCCAGAAGCCGTCACTCCAAAAGGGCAGCAAAAAAAAGACGGCGCCCGAAGGCGCCGTCTTACTTCCACTCGGCGGCTTGGAGAGAGTAAGCCGCAGATCAGAAAGGGGGGATCAGGCAAGCCCGATCAGAAACGCTGCTGGTACTTCATGTACATGTAACGGCCGATATCGAACCCGCCGTAGTACGTGAAGCTGCTGTTCGGCTGGCTGTACATGATCGGACCCTGATGGTCGAACACATTGTTCACGCCCATCGAAACCGTACCGTTCCACGGCAGCACGTAACGCACCTGGATGTCGTGGAAGGTGTTCGAACCCACCTTGTTGACGCCCTGGCGGCCCGTGTACGCCGAGCTGAAGCCCGGATTGCTGCACTCGGTCGTGTACGCGCAGTTTTCCTTCATGCTGGAGTAGTAGCGCGCCGTCCAGCCCAGGCCGAAGTTGCCGTACTGATAATCCAGGTTGAGGTTCGAACGCACGCGGAAGTTGCCTTCCCAGCCCGTGTACTGGCGCACCGGCGTGGTGTCGACGTTGTCGTTCTTGCGCTCCAGGTAATCCACATACGTGGTGTTCCAGGAGACCGCGAACTTGCCGATCGCCAGTTCCGGCAGGCGGTAACGCACCGAGAGGTCATAGCCGGCGGTTTCCTGGTAGCCGGCGTTGAGCAGCGTACGGTCCAGGCCGTTGACCTGGCCGATGGTGCGGCCCGACTTGGCACGGGTGAAGCGGTCGCATGCGGCATCCACACCCAGCACATAGCACTGGTTGAGCATGTCCGTGGCCGACTCACCGACGATCACGTCGTTGATGCGGATCTTCCACCAGTCCAGGCTCAGGTCCAGGCCCGAGACGAACTCCGGGCTGTAGACCATGCCCACGGTCCAGGTCTTGGCGGTTTCCGGCTTCAGTTCCGGGTTGGAGCCCGAGCTGAAGTCGGTGCCACCCTGCTGGCCCGGTACCGTCGCAGCGCTGCCGTCCGCGGCGAGCTGGCGGAAGTTGGCCGGGACACCATTGGCCAGGCAGCGCGCCAGGACCTGCGGGTTGTTGGCGGCCGCACCGAAGTTGGTATCGCACGGATCGGTGTACGAGTCGCGCGTGCTGGTGGTGCCGCCGTACAGATCTTCCACGGTCGGCGCGCGGAAGCCGGTGCCGTAGGTGGCGCGCACCAGCAGGCTGTCGATCGGCTTCCACTTCAGGCCGAACTTGGTGTTCGTGGTCGAGCCGAAGTTGTTGTAGTCCGAATAGCGGCCGGCCATGTCCAGCGACAGCTCACGCGCGAAGGCCATGTCGGCCAGCAGCGGAACCTGCAGTTCCAGGTAGACCTCGTTGAGCGAGTAATCGCCCTGGGTCGGCTGGCCGGTGGTGCCGGCGATCTGGCCGTTGCGGACCATCAGGTCCGGTGAGTAGCTGGCTTCTTCGCTGCGGTGCTCGACACCCAGTGCACCCAGGATGTCACCGGCCGGCAGGGTGAACAGCGAGCCGGAGATGTTCGCGCTGGCCACCTTGGTGGTGCTCTGCATCTTGTCGGTGAAGCGGGTGAACAGGAAGTCCTGCACGTCCTGGTTGCTCATCGAGCCCGGGCCGGTGTAGCCCATCGGCGCCAGCGGGTTCCACGGGGTGCAACCAGCGATCACGTTGCCGACGCTGCCGCAGTGGGCGACGTTGTTGGCATCCAGGAACGACGGGCCGACCGACTGGTTCACGTTCGGCTGGTACATGCTGCCCGTGCCGATGCGCTCGCCTTCATTGCGGTTGTACATGTAGCTGACGTTCCAGTCCCAGTAACGCGAACCAGTGTCGAAGCTGCCTTCCAGGCCCAGGCTGGCGCGCTTGGTGGTCAGGTTGTTCTCGGTGCCGCGCGGCAGCTCTTCGGTACGGTGCGCGAAGGCAACGTCCTGGCCGAACGGGTTGAACGCGCTGTCCTTGGACAGCAGCGCACGCGAACCGGTGCTCTGGTACGGGTAACCGGCCAGCTGCTTGCTCGACTCGCGCTCGCTGTACAGCGCATCGGCGACCAGGCGCAGGTCATCGGTGATGGAGAAGCCACCGTTGGCGAACACCGACTTGCGCTGCAGACCGGTGAGCAGGCTCATGTTGGTCTTGGTGTTGGCGTCGTTGGCCTTGTCGGCCGGCTTGAAGTTGCCGAGCTGGGTCGGATCGCCGCCCGGGCCCACGCTGAGGTTGCGGCCGTTGACGGTCGCATAGCCCCACGGGGTGACGCCGCTCAGGCCGTCGCCGGTGTGGCGCGGGCCGTTCGGGTATGCGGTGAACGCACGCGCGCCGCCCAGGACCGGATCTTCGTCGGTGTACTCGCCACCCACGGTGACCCAGCCACGGTCGAAGGTCTTGCCGAAGGTCGCGCTGTAGGCGGTCTTCTGGCCGTCGCCTTCGCTGTACTGGCCGACGTAGGCGCTGACTTCGGCACCGTCGAAGTTCTTGCGGGTGATGATGTTGACCACGCCGGCAATGGCGTCCGAGCCGTACAGGGCCGAGGCACCGTCGGTCAGCACTTCCACGCGCTCCACGATCGAGGACGGGATCGAGGCCAGGTCGGAGTAACCGCCGGCGCTGACGCCCATGCGGCGGCCGTCGATCAGCACCAGGCTGCGTTCCGGGCCCAGGTTGCGCAGGCTCACGTACATGCCGCCGAAGTCGCGGCCCGATTCCAGCGAGGAGGCACGGCTCATGCTCGGCGAACCGGCGGCGGTGACGTCCTGCAGGATGTCGGCGACGTTGACGTAGCCCTTCTTCTCGATCTCGGCGCGGTTCAGCGCGACGACCGGCTGGGCGGACTCGACGCTGGCCTGGCGGATGCGCGAGCCGGTGATCTCGATGCGATCGAGGTTGGTGGTGCCGTCATCGGCACTCTGTGCGAAGGCGGGGGCACTGCAGCTGGCGACAAGCGCGATGGCGATCGCGTTGCGCAGCGGATTGGTCTTCAAATACATCCGTGCGTTTCTCTTTCTCTGTAAAAACATTCGCCCGTTCGGGCGGCGTGGGGAACAACACACCACGACGTGGGGGGCGGGAGTCTAATGACTTTTCAAATTTTTTACTTTCATTTGAAAGCGTAAAAAGCGCTGTAAATGAACGATGGCTGACAAAACCACGCATTCAGACGAAACCTTTTTCACATCGTCGCGAGAGGCATGCAGAAGCGGTCCGCCGCGCTGGGTCGATGCGCAATAGCGGCGACGTGCGAAGCAACTTGAGCGCGTGCGATGTTCCTTTGCAGCGTGTGTACAGCTGCGCGCTGGAGAGCTAAACGTGCAGTGAACGTGCGCTGCAAAAAAAAGAACCGCACTCTTGCAAGTGCGGTTCCGGAATTGCTATTTCGCGTGCGCGGTCACGCGCACGCGCGTTGTTCAAACGTATCGCTCAGGTCTCGCGCAACGCCGTGGTGATCGGCAGTCGCGCCGCGCGCAGGGCCGGGAACAAGCCGCCCACCAGGCCAATCCCCAGCGCCCACTTCAGGCCTGTCCACAGCAGCTGCGGCGACACCTGGAACTGGAACACGACCTGGCTGAAATTGTTGCCCAGCGTGGAAACGGTGTAGTTGTTGAACACCAGCCATGCCACCAGACCGCCGAGCAGGCCGCCGAGCAGGGCCAACAACATCGTCTCCAGCATCACCGCGGTCACCACCGGAACGCCACGGAAACCGATCGCACGCATCGTCGCGATCTCTCGGGCACGCGTGGCCACCGCCGCATACATGGTGTTGAGCGCACCGAACACCGCACCGATCGCCATGATCGCGCCGATCACCGTGCCCAGGATGCTGATCAGCTTGCTCAGGCCACCGGACTGCTTGCGGTAGTAGTCACGGGTGGTCTCCACATCCAGCTTCAGGCGCGGGTCGGCCTCCATGGCCGCCTTGAACTGCTGGAAGCCCGCGGCCCCTTCGGTGCGTACGTTGACCGACTGGTAGGCACTGCGGTTGTAGGTGGTGGACAACGTCTGGGTGTCCGACCACAGCTCCGACTCGTGCACATCGTTGGAGGCGAACACGCCCACCACCGTCCACTCCTGCTTGCCCAGCTGCAGGGTCTTGCCGATCTCCAGGCCCTCGAACTGCGCCTGCGCGCCCTTGCCGACCACGATTTCGCGCAGGCCGGGCTTGAACCTGCGGCCGGCGATGATGCGCACGTTGTCGCGCACCGCCCACGCCTGCTCGCCAACGCCGCGGAACTGCACGTTGGTATCGCTGTGGTCGCTGCGCGAGAGCAGGCTGATCACCTGCGACAGCTCGGCGGAGATCAGCGGCTTGCCATCGCTGCCGCGGGCCACGCCGGGCAGGTTCTCGATCAGTGGCACCTGGTCGCGCATGATCACCGAGTTGGTTTCGGCCTGTGAGCCGCCGCGCAGCACGATGGCCACATCATCGCTGCCGCTGCGCTCCAGAGTGGCCTTGAAGCCATCGCCCATCGCCAGCATCGCCACCAGCACCCCGACCACGCCGGCGATGCCGACCACGATCACCGAGGAGGCACCCCAGCGCTGCGGCAGGCTGGCGATGCCGATCCGCGCTGCTGCCAGCGACAGGCGGCCAGTACGGGTGAGCACCAGCCAGGCGGCCAGCAGCACGGCGATGGCCAGCACCATCGACCACGGCAGCACGATCCACACCACCAAGGCGACCAGCAGCGCCAGCACCGTCACGACGTTCCACATCCATTGCTTGTTCATGGTGGTCTCCTCAGCGCCCGGCCAGTGCATCGACGATCTTCAACCGCTGCGCGCGCAGTGCCGGCAGCAGGCCCACCACGATCCCGATCACCGCCATCAGGCACAGCGCCACCCCCCACGTCTGCGCCGGCACGCCGGGCAGGCTGATCATGCCCTGGCTGCTGGCGCTGATCACCGGCATCACGATCGAGGCCAGGCCCATGCCGATCAGCCCGCCGAGCACGATCAGCAGCACCGACTCCACCATCACCAGCACCAGCACGGTGCCATCCTTGAAGCCCAGCGTCTTGAGGATCGCCAGCTCCGGGATGCGCTCGCGCACCGCCTGGGCCATGGTGTTGCCGGTCAGCAGCACCAGGGTGAAGAACACCGCCGCCATGATGCCGGTGACGATCAGGCCGATATCGGCGAACTGCTTGGCAAAGGCCTGCGAGAACGAGGCCTCGGTCTGCGACTTGGTTTCGTGGTCGGAATTCAGCGACAGCGCATCGATCGCCTGGGCGACGCGCGAGGCGTGTGCGGGGTTCTCCAACTGGACGGTATAGAAACTGACCTGGTTCTTGATGTAATCGTTGGATTCATCGAAGTAGCTCCAGTGCAGCATCAGCTGGTTTTCCGCACTGGCGTTGTTGCGGTCCTTGGCCCGGTAGATGCCGCTCAGCACCAGCGGCCAGTCGTTGCTGCCCTTGCGCGGGAAGATCGTGGCCTGCATCGGAATGGTGTCGCCCACTTTCCAGCCGAAGCGCTTGGCCAGGGCTTCACCGACCAGCGCACCGGTCCGGGTGTTCTTGAACGCCTCGGCCTGCTCGGGCGGCAGCTCGAACTCGGGGTACAGGTCCATGTAGTTGTCCGAGACGGAGAAGCTCGGGAAGAAGTTCTTCTGGTCCTGGTAGATGCCGCCGAACCACATCGCGTAGTTGACCTTGCGCACGCCGGGGGTGGCTTCGATATCGCGCAGCAGCCGCAACGGCAGGCTCTGGGTGATCGACAGCTTGGAGGAGACCACCAGCCGCTTGGCACCTTCGATGGTGTCACCGCCGGAGTTGAAGGCAACCCGCACCGAATCGAGCATGCCGAACAGCAGGAAGGCCGCCACCACCGACAACAGCGTCAGCAGGGTGCGGGTCTTGCTGCGGAACAGCTGTGCCCAGACCAGCGAAAAATATTTCATCGCCGCATCCTCCGTCAGTGGGCCGCTGGCGCGCCGGCCAGTTCGCCCTTGTCCAGGTGCACCGTATGGGTGGCGTACTCGGCGGCCTTGGGATCATGGGTGACCATGATGATGGTCTTGCCGTGTTCGCGGTTGAGCTGTTGCAGCAGCCCCAGGATTTCCTCGGCGGACTGGCGGTCCAGGTCGCCGGTGGGCTCATCGCAGATCAGGAAGGTGGGGTCGGAGACGATCGCACGGGCGATCGCCACGCGTTGCTGCTGGCCACCGGACAGTTCGTTCGGGCGGTGGCTGCGGCGGTCGGCCAGGCCGACCAGGGTCAGCGCGATCTCGGCATTGCGCTTGCGTTGTGGGGCGCCCAGGTGGGTGAGCAGCAGTGGCAGCTCCACGTTCTTCTGCGCGGTCAGCATCGGCATCAGGTTGTAGAACTGGAACACGAAGCCGACGTGGTGGCTGCGCCAGGTGGAGAGCTGGCCGCCGCTCATGCGGTCGATGCGTTCGCCTTCGATCTCGATCTCACCGCCGGTGGGCGTGTCCAAGCCACCGATCAGATTGAGCAGGGTGGTCTTGCCCGAGCCGGACGGGCCCATCAGCGCGACGAAATCGCCGGACTGGATGTCCAGGTCGATGCCGTGCAGCACCTGCACTTTCTCGGGGCCGCGCTGGTAGGTCTTGGTGATGTTGCGGAGCGAAACCAGGGTGGACATGGGTGGTTCTCCGTGGATCGGTTGGAAAGACGTACGGCGCGTCCGGGCGAAGGCTTCCGGACGCCAGGGGGACGGGCAGCGCTCACCGTGCGCGCCGGGACGGCACGAGGAAATCGCACTTGCCGCGAGCGTGAGCGGCTCGCGTACCGCGTGGGCGCAGGCCGGTGGCGCATCGGCCACGCAGCCCGTTGTCGTCAGGGGGTTTCGGTGACCTTGCTGCCATCGTGCAGCTCGGCCGGTGGGGTGGTCACCACGACCTCGCCGGCCTTCAGGCCCTGGGTGACCTGGCGGTCGTTGTTGAGCGTGGTACCCACGGTGATCGCGCGCTGTTCCACCCGGGCATCGTCCTTGACCACGAAGGCGACGGTCTTCTGCCCGCGCTCCACGATCGCCGAGGCCGGCACGCGCACGCCCTGCGGCCTGGCGGCTTCGGCGGGGCGGGCGCTTTCCAGGAAGCTGACCCGCACGCCCATCTCGGGAACGATGCGCGGGTCCTTGGCCTTCAGCGCCACGCGCACTTTCACGGTGGCCTTGCCGCGGTCTGCAGTGGGAATGATCGCGATCACCTCGGCCGGAATTTTCCAGTCCGGGTAGGCATTGAGGGTGGCTTCGACCGGCATCTTTGGCTGCACCCGGCCGATGAAGGATTCGCCGACCTCGACCTCGATCTCCAGCGAATCCATGTCCACGATGGTGCCGATGCCGGTCCGGGTAAAACCGCCGCCGGCCGACAGCGGCGAAACGATCTCACCCGGCTGTGCGGCCTTGGCGGTAACCACGCCGGAGAACGGCGCGCGCACGATATTGTTGTCCACGCCCAGATCGGCGATCGCCAGTGAATCGCTGGCCACGGTGGTGTTGCGCTGGGCGGTCTTGAGCTGGGCGCGCAGGGTGTCGCGCTGGGCGATGGCCAGGTCGTACTGGGAACGCGAGACCAGCTGCTGGCCGACCAGTGCCTGCAGGCGCCCGGCCTCGGCATCGGCCTGGGCCACCTGTGCCTGCAGACCGGCCAGTTGGCTGCGTGCGGCCTCGAGCTGCGAGGCCGACAGACTGCGCTGGGCGTTGGCGTCGATCGGGTCGAGCGTGGCCATCACCTGGCCTTCTTCCACGCGCATGCCTTCCTCGATCATCACCTCGCGGACCTTGCCGGTGATCTTGGCCGAGACCGTGGCCATGCGCCGGGCGACCACATAGCCGCTGGCGTCGAGCACCGAGCTGCTTGCGCCGCCCTGCTGGATCGCTACCACCGGGGCGGTGGTCACGGTGATCGGGCGCTCGCGGCCGAACACGAACCAGGCCAGGCCAGCCAACACAATGAGAAGGACGACCGCCAGCGCGATCCAGCGGCCACGTCGCGGGGGCGACGGCGGCGGCGAACCGGCCTTGCGGTCGATACGGAGTTCCTTGAGCAGTTCAGCGGATGCGTTCATCGTGAGTCTGGACGGGGAATCGGGCCGAGTGTGACCGCATCGGCGGCCGAGGGGCAAACCGGCACGGTGGCCGGGTGGTGGACAGCATGCCCGGCGGCCTGGCGCGGCGGCAGTGACAGCTGTCACCTGCACGGGCTGACGACGGCCACTGGGGCCGGGCGGCCCCGGGGGCGACGCTGTGGGTGTCCTCATCGAGTCCACTGCCTTGCCCCTGACCTGCCTTCACGACGTGGAGATCCACCACGGCAGCGCCGCCTGCGGCGCATCGGCTGAAGTGGCATGATCGCGCCTGATCGTCCTGCTTTGGAAACGTCCGTGCCCTCCAGTCGGTTCGCCTCCCTGTTGCGCCCCGCGCCGGACTCGGCCGTGGCCGAGAACATACGGCGCGGCAAATCGCCGTGGGTCGATGCGATCCACCTGCTGTGGACGCTGTGGGTGTTCCTGACGCCGTTGTTCGGCGGCGGCTACACCTGGCGCTGGGCGGCGCTGACCCTGCTGACCTACCCGGTGTTCCTCGTGCTGTACGCCGGGGTGCTGCTGGCGCCGCGCTGCCACGCGCCGCGCTACGCGCTGTCGATGGTGGTGCTGGGGCTGGTGCCGCAGGCGTGGTACCCCTCGGCAGTGAGCTATTTCATCTTCGGCTGCGTCACGCTGCGCGTCTCGCGCCGCAGTGGCTATGGGCGCTATCTGCTGCAGCTGGTGGGATTGAACGCGCTGTTCGTGGTGGTGGGCTTGCTGGCCCATTACCCTTGGCAGGCGCTGATCTGGATTCCGAGCATGGCGATGATCATCAGCCTGGTGGTCAACTTCGAGACCGCCAGCCATGAACAGGATGCGGCGCTGCAGCTGTCCCAGGACGAAGTGCGTCGGCTGGCGGCGACCGCCGAACGTGAGCGCATCGGTCGCGATCTGCACGACCTGCTGGGGCATACGCTGTCCTTGATCACCTTGAAGCTGGAGCTTTCGCGCAAATTGTTCGAGCGCGATCCGGATGGCTCGCGCCGCGAAGTGGCCGAAGCCGAAACGATCGCGCGCCAGGCCTTGGCCGAAGTACGCAGTGCGGTCACCGGGATCCGCGCCAGTGATCTGGCCGCCGAACTGGCCTCGGCCCGGTTGCTGCTGGAGTACCAGCACGTGCATCTGCACTACGC
The DNA here is from genome assembly GCF_001807865.1 of Stenotrophomonas sp. HMSC10F06. Classification (NCBI taxonomy): domain Bacteria; kingdom Pseudomonadati; phylum Pseudomonadota; class Gammaproteobacteria; order Lysobacterales; family Lysobacteraceae; genus Stenotrophomonas; species Stenotrophomonas sp. HMSC10F06. Next base: position 129,418 of record NZ_KV791308.1, read on the forward strand.
GCCACCGCCACCGATGCCCGTCGATATCGAGCGCGCGCTGTCGCTGGTCCTGCGCGAGGCGGTGACCAACGTCGCCCGCCACGCGCAGGCGCGGCAGGCGTGGATCACCTTCGAGCAGGACGGGCGCACTTTGTCGATGCAGATCCGCGATGACGGGCGTGGCGGTGCCCACGTGGATGGCAACGGCCTGACCGGCATGCGCGAACGGGTCGCTGCCCTGCGTGGCACGCTGGTGCTGCACGCGGTGAAGGGCGAGGGGACCTCCGTAACGGTCCGCGTGACCTTGCCGGCCGCGACCACGGCGGTGGTGGCGCCTGTGGCGGTGGCGACCGCGCCGTCGCTGCCGGCCGGGGGCGCATCATGATCCGCATCGTGCTGGCTGAAGACCAGGCGATGGTACGCGGCGCGCTGTCGGCGCTGCTCGGGCTGGAGCCGGACATCGAGGTGCTGGGCAGTGCCGCAGATGGCGAGGCTGCATGGCGGATGCTGCAGCAGCTCAAGCCGGACATCCTGGTCACCGATATCGAAATGCCGGGTTTGTCCGGGCTGGAACTGGCGCAGCGGATCGCCCGCCAGGGCCTGCCGATCAAGGTGGTGATCGTGACCACCTTCGCGCGTTCGGGCTTCCTGCGCCGCGCACTGGATGCCGGCGTCTGTGGTTACCTGCTCAAGGATGCACCGGCCGAACGCCTGGCCGATGCACTGCGCCAGGTGCAGCACGGCGGCCGCGCGATCGACCCGCAGTTGGCGCTGGATGCATGGTCGCAGGCCGACCCGCTCAACGATCGCGAGCGCCAGGTGCTGCGCCTGTCCGGCGACGGCCGCTCGGCCAGCGAGATCGCCACGCAGCTGGGGCTGTCGCACGGCACCGTGCGCAACTACCTGTCCGAGTGCATCGGCAAGCTTGGCGTGGCCAACCGCATCGAAGCCTACCGGCTGGCGCGGCAGAAAGGCTGGTTGTAGTGCCGGCCGCTGGCCGGCTCCCGTTATTCTTGATCGAGAGGATGCAGAGCCGGCCAGCGGCCGGCACTACAGGGGTGCCGGAGATCCATGCGATCCGATACCACCGGCCAGCGGTCGGTGGTTACCGCGGATCCGTGTCGGTGGGGGAAGTGCCGCCCGGGCCCTTTGCCATCGCCTGGAACACGCCATCGCGGCGCACCCACAGGTGGAACAGCGCGGCCGACAGATGCATCACCACCGTGGCGAACAGCACATACGCCAGCAGGCTGTGGGCGTTGCGCAACGCGGCATACAGCGCCGGGTTGTGCGGCAGGATTGCCGGCAGATGCACGCCGCCGCCCATCACGATCGGGTAGCCACCGGCCGAAAGCATGCCCCAACCGATCAGCGGCATGGCCAGCATCAGCCCGTACAGCACCCAATGCGATGCATGCGCGGCGGCGGCCTGCCACGCGGGCAGGTCGGCCGGCAGCGGTGGCGGCCGATGGCGCAGGCGGTTGTACAGCCGCACCACGACCAGCAGCAGGATCGCGATGCCCAGCGGTCGATGCAGATCGATCAGCACCGGCCGCCAGTGCAGCGAGGCAACCATGGTCACGCCCACGAACAGCATTGCCAGGATCATCGCCGCCATCAGCCAGTGCAGGACGCGGGCGAGAAGATTGAAATGGCCGGCATCACGGTTCATCGCGCACCTTCCTTGCCCGTGGCGGCGGGTGCCTTGCCGCTGGCGATTTCGCGCTCGCGGCGGTTGAACGATTGCGAGTACACCGCCGAGCGTGCGGCCAGGATCGGATCATCGGTGCCGGCCACGCCGCTGGGCAGGATCAGCGGATCGTAGTTCAGATCGCGGCAGGCGCCGGTGGCCTGCGGTTGCATGCTGCTCAGCGTCAGCGTGCCGGCCTTCACCTGGCGGCGGTCCTCCGGCCAGACCTGGGAGGGGTCGTTGATCGGGTCGCCGTCGTTGGCGATGGTCACCCACATGTCCCAGCGCACGGGGCCCTGCGCCAGGCGCCGGGCGAACTCCTCGCTGAGGAAATCGTCGTCGGACTGCGCGCGCTGTTCCGGGGTCATGTCCTCGAAGGGCGCCTGCGGCCGCATGCTCCAGCGCACGAAGCGGTGGCTGCCATCGGCGGCGGTGAAGCGGAAACTGTTGACGCCGTTGTAAGCGGTGTTGGCCCAGCTGTTCGACCAGGGGGCGGTCTTGGCCCACTGCTGGAAGGCACGCGCGGACGGGTACTTCTCCAGCACGGCGGCCATCTTCGCCGGGTCCGGTTTGCCGGTGGCCGGGTCCGGGATGCCGGCGCGGGTCTGTTCCAGGAAGGCCTCGGCGGTGGGCACCGCGAAGAACGGGAAACTGTTCATCGCCATGCGCCATTCCTGGCCATCATCGCTGACCAGCTGCAGCGCCATGCTGCGCACGCGGGCCTTGTTGTCGGCGCCATGCGGGTCGCCGCCGCCGATCGAGAGGCGGCCCAGTACCGGCACCTGGCGCTGCCGGAACACGCGTGCCGAACTCAGCGCCGCCCCTTCGGGCGTACCCTGGAAGACACCGCTGACGCACACGCCCTTGGTGTGCGCACGGCGGAAGCCGGGCTGCGGCGGACCGGTCGCCTCGATGGCATCGGTGAAGGTCTGTGCGGTGACGCGGTCGCGGCCGATCCAGCCGGCCAGCCAGGCAAAGGCCAGCACCAGGCCGCCGGCGATCAGGGCGATCAGCGCGATCCACAGCAGCGGTGAGGGAGGGCGTGGACCGCCCGGTTCGCGACCAGCGCGGGTATAGCCGAAGAGCGACATGTCCGGATTCCTGCCTTCACGATGCGTGTGGGGGGGGCGACAGGGGCATGGTGTCAGAACGCGGCGCAGGCCGATATTCACATTTTCGACAACTGTTGAAAACAACGATCCCCGCCGGAGCGGGGATCGTCGGGGTTCAGCCGCTGGTGCGCTGCCTCAGACGGCGTAGCGCGTCTTCAGCATCGCCCAGGCCGAACGCAGCGCCAGCGCTTCGCCACCGGCCGGACGGCCCGGGCGTTCGCCGTCGTTCCAGGCGTACACATCCAGGTGCGCCCAGGTCTGGCCCTCGGCGATGAAACGTTCCAGGTACAGCGCGGCCGTGACCGAGCCGGCCATGCGCGAGCCGGCGTTGGCCAGGTCGGCGATGTTGCTGTGCAGGTAGCGCAGGTACGGGCGCCACAGCGGCATGCGCCAGACCGGATCGCGGGTCGATTCACCGGCCTGCAGCCACTGCTGGGCCAGCGTGTCGTCGTTGCTGAACAATGCCGGCAGATCCGGACCGAGCGCGATGCGGGCCGCGCCGGTCAGGGTGGCGAAATCGAGCACGATCTCCGGCTGCTGCTCGCTGGCGTAGGTCAACGCGTCGGCCAGGATCACGCGCCCTTCGGCGTCGGTGTTGTCGATCTCGATGCTCAGGCCCTTGCGGGTGGCGATCACCTCGCCCGGGCGGAACGCATCCGGACCGATCGCGTTTTCCACCGCCGGGATCAGCAGGGTGAGCTGCACCGGCAGCTGCTGGGCCATGATCAGCCCGGCCAGGCCCAGCGCGTGCGCGGCGCCGCCCATGTCCTTCTTCATGTTGCGCATGCCATCGCCCGGCTTGATGTCCAGCCCGCCGGTGTCAAAGCACACGCCCTTGCCGACCAGCGCAACGTGCGGCTGCCCTGCATTGCCCCAGCGCAGCACGATCAGGCGCGGGGCCCGGTGCGAGGCGCGGCCCACGGCATGGATGGAGGGGAAGTTCTGCTCGAGCAGGGCATCGCCGGTGATCACCTCGATCTGCGCACCGTGGGCGGTGGCCAGTTCACGCGCGGCGTCTTCGAGCTGCTGCGGGCCCATGTCCTCGGTCGGGGTGTTGACCCAGTCGCGCACGCGCAGGCTGGCGGTGATCACATCGCGCACTTCGGCCGAAGGCGTGGCGGCCAGCTGGGCCGGCGCGCGGTTGGGCGTGCGGTAGCGCGCGAAACGGTAGCTGCCCAGGCCCCAGCCAAGCTGCAGCAGGGTCTCGATCTCCGGTGCCAGCGCGTCGGCCAGCGTCCACACGGTGCCTTCCGGCAGCGCGAATGGTGCATGCGCGTAGCTGTAGGCATCGCCCGGGTCACCCACACCGACGATGGCGCCGGCCAGGCCGTGCTCGCCGGGCAGCAGCACCACGCTGCCACCGCTGCCGTTGAAGCGCTGCGCGTCCAGCCACGCGCCCAAGGCGTCGGACTGCCGTGCGCGCCAGCCGGCGTACTGCTCGCGGGTCATCACATGCAGCGGCAGCGCATGCGAGGTATCGGACGTCAAACCGTTGATCTGGGACATGGGATTCGAAGGCTCCTTGGGCGGCCGCTCAGGCATGCGGGACGGATGCGTTCGCATCCAGCCAGTCGGCCAGCCCGGTCAGGGTGTCGAACTGCAGATCGGGCTGCAGTGAAGGATGAGTCCAGGTGTGCTCGACGCGGTTGATCCAGCAGCCGCGCAGGCCTGCCTGCATCGCACCGACCACGTCCATCTCGGCGTGGTCGCCGACGTGCAGCACGTGGGCGGGGGCGACCCCGAGGCGCTCGCAGGCGGCGTGGAAGATGCTGGCGGCCGGCTTTGCCGCGCCGTGCTCGCGCGAGCCGAGCTGGAAGGTGAAGTGGTGCGATACGCCGATCCGCTGCAGGTCGGCATTGCCGTTGCTGAGGGCGGCCACCGGCACGCACGCGGCGATCCGGGCCAGCGCGTCCATGGCATCAGGATAGAACTCCACCTGGTTGCGCGCGGCATAGAACGCTTCATAGGCCGGTTCCAGCAGGGCCGGGTCGGCGCCGCTTTTCTCCAGCGCCTCGCTCAGCGTCAACCGGCGCAGCGCGCTCAGGTCGTAGTGCAGATGCGGGTTGTCATGGAAGGAGCGCTCGCGCAGTTCGCGCATCGCCGCCACCGGGTACATCGCGGCGGTGGCGGGGCTGTGCTGGAGCATCCACTCGTACAACACCTGGTCGATGCGGGCGCCGATGGGGGCGAACGGCCACAAGGTGTCGTCGAGGTCGAGGGTGATGGCTTGGACGGGAAAATTCACCCCGCCATTCTACGCCTGCGCGCGCGGGCTTTCATCGCGCGCGCAGGGAGTGCAGGGCTGTGCTTCAGCGCAGGTCGTAGGAACAGCTGATGGATGCCTGCCCGTCCTGCTGCCGCACGTTCAGGTCATGTCGACCCACCTCCACGGTGTAGTCGCCAGCTACGCTGTCGCGCATCTTCGCCAGCGCGGCGATCTGCTCGACGCCGGCCGTGCTGAAGTAGGCGGTGTAGCTGTCAACGCCGTCCTCGCCGCTGGCGCCGTCGTACAGGTACAGGCGGTTCACCGGCTGGCCCAGCACAAGCAGCGGCGTGGTCAGCGCATACTCGCCATCGGACAGCTCGCCGTACGCCTGCAGCTCGGTCGGCTTGAGCACCTTTGCCAAGGCAGCGAACTGCGCGGGCGTCAGGTGGCGCTGGCAGGTGACTGCCTCGACCAGCTGGCGGCTGGCAACCTCGGCGCTGGGCGGGGTTGCGGCGAACGTCGGTGCGGCGAGGGTGACAAGGCTGGCGAGGGCAAGACAACGGACAGCGAGAGAAGACATCAGGGCCAGGATCCATCCAGAAAAGTGCGGGTATTCTGGCAGCATCGGAGATTGCGCGGGCAGCCTGTCCCGGGCCTGGCAGGCTTACTCCAGCAGCCGCGCCCAGCCCTGCGTGCCGTCCAATCGTGCCAGTACCAGCTTGATGCAGACCAGCAACGGCACCGCCAGCAGCAGGCCGACCATGCCCCACAGCCAGCCGAACACCATCAGGGCCAGGATCAGGATCAGCGGCGAGATCGCCATCCGGCGGCCGAGCACGATCGGCGTCACCACCTGTCCTTCCACCGTATGCAGGGCGAGATAGCAGGCCGCCGGCAGCAGCGCCTTGAACGGATCGCTGAACTCCACAAAGCCCATCAGCAGCATCAGGGCCACGCCGATCAGCGGGCCGACGTAGGGCGCGAAGTTCAGCAGGGCCGCCACGGTGCCCCATAGCAGCGCCTCCTGCAGCGAGATGCCGAGCAGCAGCAGGATGCCGGAGAACACCAGGCCGACCAGCGTGTTGATCACGGTGATGGTCAGGACGTATCGGGAAACCTCGCGCTCGATCGAGCGCAGGATGTCCGTGGTGAAACGTTGCTGCTGGCGGCTGGGGAACAGCGCGATGGCATGCTTCTGCAGGTTCTGCCCGTAGATCATGAAGAACAGGGTCAACAGCACCACCGCCAGCACCGAGGCGGCCAGGCGTGGCGCGCGGGTCAGCACCTTGTAGGGATCATCGAGCTGGGTGCGCACGATCTGCACGCGGCGGCTGCCTTCGCCACCGGCGACGCGCGCGAAGTTCTCGGCGGCCTGGTTGGCCTGCTGCACCGGCTTGGTCAGGTTCTGCACCTGGCGGGCGACCTTGCGCAGCTGCTGCGGTGCTTCCTGGGCCCATTCCATCGCCGGGCCGACCAGCTGCACGCCGAGCGCGGCGGCACCACTCAGGCCGACGCCGAGAACCAGCACCGCGCCGAGAAACCGGGGAATCCAGATCTTCTGCAGCATCCGCAGGATCGGGTTGCCGACCAGTGCGAAGAACATGGCCAGCAGGATCGGCAGCACCACGTCCTGTGCCGCCCACAGGGTAAAGGCCACCGCCAGGGTGGCCAGGATCACCAGCGACATCGGCGCGCGCGGGCGCGGCGCAGGCGGTGCGACGACGGCTTCGGCAGAAGGGGGAACCGGGACGCTCATTCGGATCGCACACGGGAAAGGAGCGCCATTATTGGGCAAGCCGGGTGCGCATGGCGTGTGGGGTACGTGCAGACGAAGAAAGGCCCCGCGGCGGGTGCCGCAGGGCCTTCGGATGTTGCTGCCGACCGCCCTGCGATCAGCGTTCGGACAGGTCCGTGGCCGCTTCGGCCGGTTGCGGCTGATGCGGCGAGGCCGGTTCGGCACGCCGTTCCGGGTTGAGCCGTGGCGTTGCCGGGGGCGGTGCCGGTGCCGGTGCGGCCTGACGCGGGGCCTGATCGGCCGCGTCATCCACCTTGTCTGCGGCCTGCTCGGCGGTATCGGCCGCTTCGCTGGCCTGCATCGAGGCGAACGCGGCCTGGGTGCTGGCGACCAGATTGGAGACCGAGCCGATCATCTGCAGCCATCGCGCGCCCTGCACTTTCGCACCGAGACCGGTCGGCTCCAGCTTGCCGGCCAGGAAGCCGCCGGCGAGACCGACGGTGATGATTCGCAACGGCGTCCATCCGGCCCGCCAGACACTGCTGAGGGTGAACCAGCTGCTGCGGGTTTTCTCGACCCGCACCGCCACCACCAGCTCGGCGCGCTGCACACGTTGCCGCAACGCTTCGAAATTCATCGCTTCACCCCCGTGGTATCCACGTCGGCATCGGGATCTTCATCGCTGGGTTCGTCATACAGACCCAGCCGCGACAACTGGCGACGCGTGGCATGCATGCCGGTATGGCGGAAGAAGAACGACACCCGCCACATCGCGTAGCCGGTGACCAGCAGGCTGACGATCGACGTGATCAGCAGCGAATGGAACCAGGACAGTCCCCAGCGCTGCATCAGGGCGATCAGCGTACCGGCCAGCAACAACCAGGCCGATGCACCGAACACGATCGCCACGCCGGCCCAGGCCAGTGCCCGGCCAAACGCGCTGCGCGCCAGCGCGAAATCGGCCGAAGCCAACCGTCGCAGGGAGCGCAGCGTGTGCTTGGCCGAATCGACTGTCTCACGGCCGGCCTCACCGACCTGACGGATGCTCTCGTCCAGGCGTGGTGCTTTTTCACCGCTGTCCGGTGGCGGGGTATCCGCGCCACCGGGAGCGGTCGACTGGGCTTGATCGCTCACGCCGCTGCTTACTTGTCGCCGCCGCTACGGGCCAGCTTGGCGATGATCCAGCCGGCCGCGAAGGCGACGCCGAAGGAGGCCAGCGGGCGCTCGCGGATCAGTTCAGCGGCGCTGTCGACCAGGTCCTTGCCCTTGTCCATCAGTGCATCGACCTGTTCCTTGGCGGCGGCACCACCGAACTCGGCCGCGGCCAGGCCGGACAGCGCGGTATCGGACAGTTCGGCCTTGACGTTGGCCTTGCCGATGCGCAGCTCGTCACCGGCAGCACCGGTCGCGCCCTTGATGGCACCGCCGGCAGCGGTGGCGGCCGACTTCAGATGCGAGCCGGCTTCGCCCAGGTGTTCCTTCAGGTTCTCGGTATTGGTGGGGCTCATCGTGTTTCTCCTGCTATGCGATGGGGAAGGTGACCGCGGACGATCCGACGGCAACGAACACAAGGTAATAGCACCGGCCGGGTGTAAGCCACGTTACGGCTGCCGCCGCGTTCAGCGCATCACCAGCTGGCCACCGCCGTTTCCACGGATGATCCGCAGCACCAGCTGGGCCGGACGCTGCTGGAAGTTGGCACGCCAGCTGGCGAGATCGGCAAACTCACCTGCCGTTGCCGCGGTGATCACATCGCCCTGCGCCAGCCCGGAGTTGGCGGCGCGGCTGCCGCGTTTGACCTCGCTGACCAGCACGCCACTCACGCCGGCCTGGCGCAGCGACTCGGGCAGATCGACGAAGGTGGCACCGCTCAGGCGCGGGTCGAGCGATTCCCCGGCGACCGCGCGCGCCTGCTCCTTGAGCGTGGCCTTGATCTGCAGCGGCTTGCCCTCGCGGCGCACGTCCAGGGTCAGCGTGCTGCCGACCGGCTGCAGGCCTTCCACGTTGTGCAGCGCCTGCGCGCTGTCCACGCGCTGGCCATTGGCCGACACCACCACATCGCCCGGCTTGAGGCCGGCAGCGGCGGCACCGGAGCCGGCCAGCACGCGCGTGACCAGCGCGCCGCGCGTCTCGGTCAGGCCCAGGCCCTGCGCGATCTGCTGGGTCAGGTTCTGCGCCTCGATGCCGAGCGTGCCACGCACCACCACGCCGTGCTTGACCAGCTGGTCCACCACGTCGCGCGCCAGGTTGGAGGGGATTGCCAGGCCCAGGCCGATATTGCCGGCCATGCTGCCCTGCGGGTTGAAGCTGGCCGTATTGATGCCGACCAGCTGCCCCTGCAGATTGACCAGCGCACCGCCGGAGTTGCCCGGGTTGATCGAGGCATCGGTCTGGATGAAGTTCTGGTAGCCCAGCCCGCGGATGCCGCTGCGCCCCACGGCCGAGACGATGCCGGAGGTGACCGTCTGGCTGAAACCGAACGGATTGCCGATCGCCACCACGAAGTCGCCGACGCGCAGCTGCGCGCTGTCGCCGAGCTTGATCTCGGTCAGGTTGCCGGTCGGAATCCGGATCAATGCGACATCGGTATCGGCATCGGAGCCGATGAATTCCGCCTTGACCGTGCGCCCGTCGGCCAGGGTCACCTGCACGTCGTCGGCGTTGTCGATGACGTGGTGGTTGGTCAGTACCAGCCCCTCGGCGGCATCGATGATCACACCCGAGCCCAGCGATTCGTTGATGCGCTCCTGCGGCACCTCTGGGAACAGCCGGCGGAAGAAGGGATCGTTGAAGTAGGGGTTGCGCACCCGTACCACCTGCTTGGTGTTGACGCTGACCACGGCCGGCATCACCCGTTCCAGCATCGGTGCCAGCGACGGCACCGCCTGGCCGGCGACCGCTGCGGGCAGCGCGGCCGTGGTCGGGATCGTATACGAGGCCGGCGCCGCCTCGGCACGGTTGTCCAGGTGCGCATTGATGGCCGTGGCAGTGAACCCGCCGAAGGCAGCGGCGAGGGCGAGCGTGAGCAGGGTCGGGAGCGGTCGCATGGTCCGGCGGTTCCGTGTCGGAGGGGACGGGTGAGGTGAGAACACGTATACGGTAATTCAACCTGAATGAGTGTGTCCGCTACCGGCTAAACCCTGGATGAAATTCATTGCCGGCGACGTCGCGCCGCACGACGGATGGGCGCCGGCAGCCAGGGCGATGTGTGCCGCTGGCCACCTGCAGAGCGGGTGCGCCACGATACCCGCGGCAGGGGAAGACCGTACCGGCAGGCGCGTCCATCGGCCGCGCCCGCGCCATCCAAACCAGCGCAAATACGCAGTACGAGGGCACGGAATGGATCAACTACGACGATCCATCATTGCATCGCCGGGCGCGGCGGACATGCGCATCGAGACACATCGCATGCATCTTCTGCGGGAACGCCGATGCTGTTTTCAAGGGGTTTCGTGCACGCGGCCGGTGCATTGCTTGCTGCCGCCGATGAGGGTGCTACTGTCGGCTTGGCACGTGCATCGCATCAAGACCGTTCCACGATGGACCGCGCCGGTATAGCATCGCCAGCGATTTGACTAACCAGGCCCCTTAGGAGGCACTCAATGAGCAACGGTAATGGTGTGACCACGGTTCTCTCGCAGACCGTCGAAGATGCAAAAGAAACCGCCACCAACGTCGGCGAGACCATCGCACACGTAGCGGAAGATGCAGTGGCTTCGGTCAAGAAGACCGCCAAGCGCGCACGCAAGGCTGCCACCACCCAGGTCGCCAAGGTCAAGAAGGCCGTGACCAAGGTCGAGAAGACCGTCGCCAAGAAGGCTGACAAGGCGGCCAAGTCGGTCGGCAAGACCCTGGCCACCGCCAAGCAGAAGCTGGAAGCGGCCAAGAAGAACGCCAAGGCCGAAGCCACCGCGATCAAGAAGCAGGTCGCCAAGAAGAAGGCCACCGCTGAAAAGGCCGTGACCAAGACCACCAAGGCTGCCGGCAAGAAGGCCACCACCGCCAAGAAGGCCGTGACCAAGAAGGCGGCGGCTGCCAAGAAGACCGTGACCAAGAAGGTCGCCACCGCCAAGAAGGCCGTCGCCAAGAAGACCGCGACCGCCAAGAAGGCCGTGACCAAGAAGAC
>NZ_KV791308.1:140285-140654 GCF_001807865.1 Stenotrophomonas sp. HMSC10F06
GAAGGCCGTGACCAAGAAGACCGCAGCGGCCAAGAAGGTTGCCGGCAAGAAGACCGCCGTCGCCAAGAAGACCGTCGGCAAGAAGGTCGCCACCGCCAAGAAGGCCGTTGCCAAGAAGTCGGCGACCGCCAAGAAGGCCGTGACCCGGAAGACCGCGACCGCCAAGAAGGTGGCCGGCAAGAAGACCGCCGTCGCCCGCAAGTCGGTCGGCAAGAAGGTCGCCACCGCCAAGAAGGCCGTTGCCAAGAAGTCGGCGACCGCCAAGAAGGCCGTGACCAAGAAGACCGCCGCCGCCAAGAAGACCGTCGGCAAGAAGGTCGCCGCTGCCCGGACCGCTGTTGCCAAGAAGTCGGCGACCGCCAAGAAGGC
>NZ_KV791308.1:140674-174918 GCF_001807865.1 Stenotrophomonas sp. HMSC10F06
GAAGGCCGTGACCAAGAAGACCGCAGCGGCCAGGAAGACCGTCGGCAAGAAGGTCGCAACCGCCAAGAAGGCGGTGGCCAAGAAGGCCCCGGCCCGCAAGGCTGCCCCGGCCAAGCGTGCTGCGGCCAAGCCGGTTGCCCGCAAGGCACCGGCCAAGCGCGCGCGCAAGTAAGTCGTCGTAACGTGCTGCTCCTGCCTGAGGGCGGGAGCGGCATGGTCGGAGCCATGCACTGGGCTCATCCCCAACCCAGACACGTGGGCGGGGTAATCATCCCCTCATGGGGAGACAGGGCGCCCCGAAGGGCACCCCGGTAACATCAGCGCGCCGCGATCGCGGCGAACTCGCGCATCAGGTGCTCGCCGTCATACACCACCTGGATCTGGTTGCTGCCCTTGTCCAACCGCTCGCCATTGACGAATACGTCGGTCTGGATGCTGTAGCGCCCCTGCGGCATGTTGGACGGGAACGTCACGGTGAAGGTGTTCTCGTACGCACCGCTGCCTGCACTCTCGCTGGCGACTTTCTCGGCGGTTTTGAAGGGTTCGGACTGGCCGGGTTCGTAAATCCGGATCTGTTCCTTGACCTCGCGGATCGGCTGCTGGCGGCCGCTGACCGCTTCGATGTTGGAGACGATCTTCAGCGGTTCACCACGCCGTACGCTGTTGCCGGGGAGGCTGGTCTGGTAATGCACGACCTCGGCAGACTCCGGCAGCTGCGAGTAGCGCGACCGGTAGTCCGACTCCACCTGGGCCGCGCTACGGGTGCGGCGGCTTTGTGCGTTGATCACGAAGCAGGCGGCGATGCCGGCCGCAGCGCCGACGTAGGCACCTTTCTCACCATTGACCAGCGCGCCGGCGCCGGTGCCCAGCGCGATCGCGCTCAGGCACTTGCCCCAGTCCGATCGGGTCATCTGATTGCCCGTGGTGCAGCCGGTAAGCGTGCCGGCGGTAGCGAGGCCGATCAACAGCACCTTGCCGAGCGAGGCGGGGGCGAAATAGTCCTTTTTCATGGTCAACACCTGGTGTGAAGTGGGGCGGGCATCATTCGATGGTGGTTTCGCGCATGACACGGTCGCGCTCCGCCTTTGCTTGGCGGATGAGCGACCGGGCAGCCGCTGAGTCGGGATTGACCTGCAGGGCCGATTCGCCCAGGGCTACGGCGACGTCGTAGCGGCCTTGCTGCAGTTCAACCCGCGCCTTGCTCAGCAGGCCTGCTTCCGGCGCCGCTGCCGGTGGCAGCGAGATCGTCGGCGCTTTGGGCGGGTAGCTGTTGTCAGGTTGGCGCAGGTCGGCCATGTCTGAGGCGGTGCCCGCGTCTGGGCTGAAGCTCACCTCCAGCTGCATCGTGCTTGCATTCGCCTGTCCCTCCCGGATGGCCGGTAGATAACGCCAGCGACGCGCTGCTTCCAGCGCAGCACGGTCCAGCGACCGCACCCGACTGGTGCGCATCACCGAAATGGCCGTCGCGGTGCCATCTTCGGCAACATCGATGCTGAGCAGAACGGTTCCGCGTGCCCCGGTACGCACTGCATCCGGCGGATAGCGCACGGGAGCGCGCTCGCGCGATGCGGCATCCACCTGTGCAGACCGGTCCGGGATCGACGAAGGTGGGGGGGGCGCCTGGGCAACCTCAGTGTGGAGGGGTACCTGTGCGGCGGTTGGCGCTGGAGCCGGTGCCGGTGTCGCTGCGCGGGTCGGGCGCGCGGGCTCGGCCTGCTTGGCAAGGTCGGCTTCCAATGCAGTCACCCGGACCTGCAGATCGCGCCAGTTCTCTTCACCCGGAAGATCGCGCTGCATGCCCAGCAAGGCGACGCGTGCACAGGCCAGGTCTGCCCGCGCGAGGCATGACTCCACAGCCGCACGATGCGCTTCGATGCGGCCGGCAGACACCGTTGGCGACGTACCTCGATCGCGCAGGAAGATCGCCCAGAACAGCCCGCCCAGGACCAGGCAGACCAGGACCAGCGGCACGCGTGAGCGTGGTCGTGGGCTCGGCCCGGGAGCGATCGGCGCAGGCGCGATCGGCGCGGGAGGCGCAGGTGGCCTGGTCGAGCGCTTGGGTCCCGGCGCAGATGCCGGTTGCGCAGCGGAAGGCGGAAGCGCTGCAGGGGCCGGTGGAGGCACGGATTCCACCACTGTCGGCGCCGCTGGCGAGGGTGTCGCAGGAATCGGGGGCGGCGGCATGACCGCCGCCGGGGCTATGACCGGCGGCGCCACGACCGCGGGCGCGGATACCCCACAGAACGGGCAGAAGCGTACCTGCCCGGGCAGGGGCTTCATGCACTGGTCGTTGACACAGATCGAGGCGGTGGCGCTGGCGTCAGTCATTACGGCGATACAGCCTCAGTACCCGGTGGGCGGCGGCGGGGGAGCCGGCGGTTGCGGGGCCGATGGGGCGGTGAACAGATGGCCCAGTTCCGGCAGTGCACCGGCCGCGCTCCACTCGATGCCTTCGCGCCAGAGCAGGCTGTTGCGGTTGATGTTGCCGGTGCCCACGAACTGCTGCAGCTGCTGGACCGTATATGGTCCCAGCGACTGGTTGTTGTAGCCGACGTAGTAGCTGTAATCGACCATCGGCGGCGGTGGCGGGGGTGCCCCGGGCAGGCTGCCCTGCGGCGGAGGCGGTGGTACCGCGCCCGGGGCAAGCCTCGCCGCGCTCGTGCCCGCAATGGACGTAACGCCAAGCATCTGGGCGAAGGCATCACTTACCTGTCGCTTCTCGCCCCGGTCGGTGGCGACCTCGTCAGCATAGACATCGGCCGAAGAGCCGGTGACCGGCTGCGTCCAGGCGTCGAACAATGCACGGGCGCGCTCTTCGATCCGGTCGGCTTCGTCACCGGCGGCCTGCACCAGCTTCTGCCGATAGTCGGTGGCCAACATCTCACTCAGCTTGTAGGGGAAGCGCTTCTTCAAGCTTTCGCGACCCTGCTGGTCCTCCTGCTTGATCGGCTTGTATGCCACGGTGGCGTAATGCCGGAACAGCTGGGCCAGCACAGCCAGCTGCAGCGGGTCGCGCACGTTGGCCGAGCGCTGGCGCAGCTGTTCTTCGATGTTGCGTTTGTCATTCCCGTCCAGGCCACTCTGCCGCACGGAGAATTCATCGCCGATGCTGAACCCGTCGCCTTCCAGCGTGATCTCATACTTGCCATCGGCACGACGCTTGAGCACCCCCAGGCCGAGGGCATGCAGGTATATCCTGAAATCCTCAGCGAACTGCCGGTACTGGCCCTGAGTGAACTGGATGGGCTGCACGAACTGGCTGACCCGCTTGTGGATGTGCAGCGGAATACGGGCCGCCTCTTTGCGGTAAGCCGCCTGATAGGTCGGCAGTGGCGTGAGTGCCGGAACCGGGAAGCCAGACAACTCGGTGAAGCAGATCAGCTTGCCCGGAATGCCGGATTCGACGAAGTCGATCTGGCTGGCGGTCATGCCGGTGCCCTGCGGTACGGCCTGCTCCAGCATCGCGCCGTACTGGCGCCGGAACAGGCGCGCATCCTTTACGCCGACCAGGCAGGTGTAGCGGTCCTTGGAGATATCAAATCCACCGTTGAGGTTCAGCGGCACCCATGGCATCGCACGCTGAAGCAGCAGGCGGAACGTCTCGCGCAGCTGCTCGGGCGTAAGCGCGGCCAGCGCCTGCATCAGCGGATCGGTCTGGGTTCGGGCATCGACCTGGGGCAGCTGTGCCACGGCCTTGTTGCGCAGCTTGCCCAACACTTCCTGCGCGCCGTCGTCGCTGAGCAGCTTCTGGAACAGCGTCTGGGAGCCACCGAAGTCCTTGAATGCTTCCTTGGCCCATTGCCTGAACTCGGCCGGATCGATTGCCGGCTGCTCTTCGTCCTGCGGTGCCTTGAGCGCGATCAGGGTCGCATGCTTCTCGGCGATGGCCGCCTCGATCTTGCCGATGTCACGCTCGACGTGCAGCAGCAGGGACTCAACCGACTGGCGACCGTCCTGCAGGCGCCCGACGAAACCACTCCAAAGCGGGCGACCGTGGGCATCGACAGCTTCCTTGACGCCGAGCCAGCCCGAGACGTCGCGCAGCAGGTTGGCGGCTTCGCGCGAAGCGACCGAGCGCACGTAGAACAGCAGGCTGTCGCGGATCGTTTCCTTGATCTGCGCCAGTACGGTCTCGGCCTGCTTGTCCTTGCCGCTGATCCGCGCAAGCAGACCCTTGCCGGTGGTCTCCTTGAGGCGTTCGAACTCGCGCGCAAGCTCGGCGTTCTGCAGCCTCTCGGAAATCTCGGCGAATCGCTGCGCATTGCGTTCCAGCGCAGGAACGATGCCGGTACCTTCGTTCTCGAGCCGGTCCTTGATCATTTCCACCAAGGCCAGCGTGTAGTCCAGGCCACCGCGCTCGTCATCGTCCAGGCGCCGGAAGATCTGCGCCGGCAGTTCAGCCTCATCGGTAATCGACAGCAACACCCGCTGGCGATTCTCCTTGATGCGGACTTCGTGGTTGCGGTCGGCGCTGTCCACCCGGTTGCCCTTGGTATCGCGCTCAAGCTGCTTGATCACATCCTGGACGTGCAGCGGCCATTGGTCGCGGTCAGCGCTGCCGTGCATCAGCTGCTGGAAGGCATTCTCGACTTTCTGTTCGATCTGCGCACCGATGCTGGCGTCGCCGGTCACTTTCAACAGATCATCAGCGACCTGGTAGTGCGTGAACTCACCGTTGAGCGTGGCAAGATCGCCGCGGGAGAGGAACTGCGGAATATCCGTAAAGGTGCGTGGCACGATCGCCAGCTGCTCACGCAGGAAATCATCGCGTTCTTTATCAGTGGGGCGGTTGCCCGGGGCCTGGATATTGGCGATGCCGAAGAACGCCTTGAGCATCGCCTGCACCTGGCGGTTCATGCGTACGTTCTGGCGCGCTTCCACCTGGGTATCAAGCACGGCCTGGCCGACGCCGGAGTAGCTCGCGGTGAAACGCAGTTCCGTATCGTCACCATAGTCCTGCGGCAGCGGAACCGAATAGGCGCGGATCTTGTGCTGGTTCTGGTTGACGGCCACAGAGCGCTTGCGGTTGGCGAAGTCCTGGGAGGTGAAGTCGGTGAAGAAGACATCCGAGAGCATCTCGTAGATGTCTTCCTGTTCACTGGTCTTGGCCATCGCCACGTTGGTGTTGTCGACGATGTACACATCGTCGTACGGGCGACTGTCGATGTGCAGGTTGTCCGAGGCATCCCAATGCTTGACCAGGACATTGCCGCGCAGTGCAGTCTCAAGCTCCATCAACGCGGCGTAACCGTTGGCCTGGATGCGGTCGGGGTTGGTGGTGGTGATGAAGCCGCCGGGAAGGACCATGTACAGGTCGACCTTGCCCTCGACATTCTTCTCCTTGAGGATCGCCTTGGCCAGGTAGCCCATGTCCAGGAACGAGCCGGAGCCCGTGCCGCCGGCCGCCGAACCGGTGATGACCACCCGCACCTTGCCCGGCTCCACTTCCAGTCCCAGCTTCTTGAGCTTGTCCGCACGCGCGCCGATGTTGCTCAGCAGCGTCTCGATCTTGTCGCGCAGCTTGTCCCGGATCACCGGATACTTGTCGAAGAAGTACAGGCGGGACAGCGCACGGATCTGGCCTGCGCCTTTGCTTGGATCCACGCCCAGCAGGCGGATGCGCTCGGGCGTGAGCGGGAACCACTCAGCTACTTCCCGATGACGCCGCAGCTCGTCGTCGGACTGGGTGTACTTGTTGAGGTCCAGCCGCTCGATGATCTTCTCTTCTGGAGTGAAGGCGACCTGCTCGGCCAGTACGTCGGTCTTGACCGACTTGCCGTCCTGGGTGACCTCACCGGCATCCAGATCGAAGTTGATGAACTGTGCCACCGGGAAGTCGGCGACGTTCTCGACCTTCGCGTTGCCGCCCCAGATCGCATTGAGAATGCGGCGGCGCAGACGGATGTTGACCTTCATGCCGGTGCCGCCGAGGGCGATGAACAGCGTCGGACGGATCTTCTCGGTTACCTGCGGCGGCTGACCGGGCAGGGAGGTACTTTCGGTGGCATCGTTCATGCGGCGGACCCCTGGATCAACGCTTGGCGGAGAAGGTGGCGAGCCAGGCGATCAACGACACGCCGGCCAAGGCGCTCATCGGCACCAGATACAACGGCGCCAGGAACCGCCCGGCGTTGACGAAGGCCAGCACGGTCACCGTGGCGACCGCCATCAGACCGATGAACAGGAACCAGCCCGACGCATTGGCACGACTCGGCGCGACGCGCTCCTTGACCCGCCAGTTGGCATAGGCGTTCTTCACCACGAAGAACACCACGGCCAGCACCAGCAGCACCACACCACCAATCAGCGCATCGCGGCTGCTGGTCTGCTCGCCGACCTGGATGTCCCAGTCGCCGGTGAAGGTCGCAGTCGGCTGCTGCGTTCCCGCGGTCGTCGCCGGTGCGGTCTGTTCGGACGGCGTGGCGGTGGCCGGCTGGTCGGTCACTGGCGCTGGGAGGGAACTCTTCTGGCTCATGCTCTGTCCTTGGCGGTGAATCGTTTAGTTGATGCGGATGGATGTATCAGGTTGGGCCCAGCTCACGCGAGGCTTGAACGCGCCGCGACGGACCGTGGCAACATGCGTGCCGTTGGCATCGCGCACCTCGGTAGTGGTGAACGGTTTGAGCCGCAGGTGCTGGGGTTGATCGTCGATCCAGACCGTTGCTTTGCGCGCGCCGGTCACCAGCACGAGAAACAGCAACGCCCCGATCAGGGCGAGCAGGCCGCCGCCATAGACCACCACGGCAGGCCACACCGGGTACTGCACCCGAAGCAGCAGCGGGACCCGTGTGACCGAGGCATTGGCCGTGACCGGAGGAAGGAAGACCTCCGGCAGCGCATCCCCCGGGAAGAGGTCGGCCATGTGCGCGCGGAACTGCGGCGATACTTCCAGCTGCTGGTTATCCAGGTGGATATCGATCGCCCCGCGCCGTTCATAGCCGCTGCGTAGCAACACCTCACGCGACCACTGCGACGGCAGGGGGGGCAGCGACAGGCGCAGGGTCAGCGGATCACTCTGTTTGCCTGGATCCAGCGCCTGCAGCGAGTGCGTGGACATCTCGCCCTGCAGGCCGATGGCTGGCGGCGTCACCAATGACGTGTCAGCGCTGACGATACGGTAGGGATTGAACAGATTCTCGAACCGGCCCTGCACCTGTGCAGTGCGCACCTGCGTGCTGGCGTCGAACGACAGCACGAGGGTGTGGCCGTCGGGGGCGAGGCCAGCGGCGATGCCCGGCGAATCTTTCACACCCGTCGGGCTGAAGCGCACGGCCGCTTCGTTCAGTGGCTTCAGGCGCACATGTCCCTCGGGAAGCAGTGCGGTCAGGGCTGGTTGCGCGAGTATCGCGTCCAGCGCGGCCGAGGCCGGTTCGCCGTAGGCCAACGCGTACAGCATCAAACCGTTGGCGCGGTAATGCTTGCCCTGTACCGGCATCTTCAGCGGAAACGCAGCGATCCGGCTGATGACATCCTCACCATGCAGCAGCTCGTAGAACTCGCGATTGCGAGCCACGACCTCGGTACTGTTGTTGGGGCTGTTCTTGTTGTTGGTGACGATCCAGATGATGCCCGGGCGGCCTTCCAGGCCCACCTCGATCGCACCGAGCAGCGCTTCCTTGAAGTCGGTGTCGGCCAGTGCGCCGCTACCTTTGTGCGCCATCTGCAGGCGCGTCATCGCCTGGGCGAGCCCCGGGTGGTTGCCCGGTCCGCGATACACCCACTCCGGCGAGGGGTGGGTAGCATCGGACTGGTTGAACGCGCCCACCACGACCTCTCCGTGGCCAGCCGCCGCCTGGGCCAGCTGCGCAACAAGCGGCTTGAAAGGGGAGTCGGCATCGACGTAGAACGGCTCCATCCAGCCGGAGTTCTGCACCAGGACCGCCTGCCGCAGCTCGGCCGCCCCGACAGTCGTAACGACGCTACTGACCAGCACCACCGCGACGCCCAGCAGATGCTTCAACACGGACCCGGTCATTGCGGCAGGCTCCAACGCAGCAGGGTGCCGCGCGCGTCCACCCACAGCCACAGCGCGTCATCGTGAACGAACCACTGCGCGTTCCAGGGTGAGGGCGTGTCCATGGCATAGGTGTGTGCGCGACCACCAATCTGCTCCAGGCAGAATGTCGCATGCACGGTGGCCTGGCTCTCGAAGAATGACAGCAGGCTGCGCTGCTGCGGAAGCGGGGCGTGGAGCGACAGCATCAGCTGCGGTTCGACGACGTCCAGAAACGCATAGACCACATGGCTCACCGTATACAGGTCATGATCGAACTCGTCCCACGGGCGCTCCAGGCGCACGTTGAACTGAAAACTGGTACGGCCGGTGCTGGTGGATCCGCGCGGCGCGGCGCGCTGCTCGGGCAGGGCGGCGTCCAGCCGGATGACGATCCATTTTTTGTCCCGGGTGTCGTACAGCAGCTGCCAGAAGCCTTCGCCATCGCGATACGGAGGCCCCAGAACCGGGTTGGCCTGGTAGCCCTCGGGCCAGCTCTGCCAGCGGGCGGAAGCGTCGCCCTGGCCGTCCAGACGCACGCTCAGCACTCCCTGCGGGCCGATCCAGAACAAGCTCCGGTGCGCCGGATCGCTGATCGGCGCCGAAAGCACCTGCAGGGGCGCGTCCAGCATCAGCAGCTGCTGCTGCCACGCTTCACCGGGCCGACGGATCGCAAGGCCCCATCGGCCCTCATGTTCCTGTGGCACGAGGGCGATATCGTCCAGCAGGCCGGGGGCACCCAAGGTGCGGCCGACAGCGCGATCGATCTGGTAGCTCAACGTCATCGCATCGACGCTGACGCAATCGGCACCTGCGTCGGTCGCCAGGATCATCTGATGGCCATCGTCGCGCGGCAGCGTCAATGTCGCATTCGCCCATGTTTCAAGATGGCTGCGGCCGAGTGAGACACCGCGGGGTGCCAGCGTCACCCAATGGCGGTGACCGTTCTGCCACAGCGAAAGCTGGCCGGAACGGCTCGCCGCGAACAACCCATCGCGATGCCCACCAGCGCGGCTGGTGAAGAAGAACAGACCACTCGGCTGCGGTGACTTGATCACCTCGGCGGCGTCCTGCATTGACTGGCCGCTTCGCTGCAGCTGATCGAACAACGCTTGAAGCGTTGAGGGTAGCGGGGCCGTCACGGCGGCGGTGCAACTGCGTCCGCCGTCATCCCCGCCAAACGGGGTCCGCCACTGCTGCACCGGGCGCCGCGCAAGCCGTTGGCCGGTAAAGGGAGAAAACAGGAAGCTGCCCGGCAGATAACCACCATCGGGCATGCGATACGCGCCAGACAGATAGTCCAGATCGCTCAGTGTAGGTGGAGGCACGGCAGTGCCGATGGCGACCAGAGAAAATCCGGTTCCATCCTGCACCCACGACTCATTATCCAGGTGCCAATGGGCACCTCGTTCTGCTCCGGCGGCCACGCCGTCCCCCTGTATCCTTTCGCGGGCAAGGATATCCTAAAGTCAACGGCAGGGAACAAACGCCTGCGCATGGAGTTTGTAGGGAAACTCCTGACGTGACGTATTCGGCCTGATCTCGCATTATCGCCCGCGCATGGAGGAGTATGTCTGCGGAATGGCGGCTGTCGCAGGTCATCAAGCATTGGACGCATCAGGGGAAACGCATTGAAGAAAATTCTGTTGGTTGTGCTGGTAGTCGTGCTTGCTGGTTGCCAGCAGGGTCGGGCGATTCGCCTGGACATGCTGGCGATGGAGTTCCGATCCGAGTGTTTCGGTGCGGGGGCGACGACAAAGTGCGTTGCCATGCGCGTCAAGTACAACGTCGCTGCCACGCAGTTGATGCTTGATCGCCTGGAAGATGCCTACGCACAGATTCCCGAGCAGGATCCGCAGGCCTATGCGGCTGCCCGGCAGGCACTGCAGCGTGTGATAGACCGCAATGAACAGGATCGCCCCGGGTGGTGGCGGCGTATTGTGATGAACAATATCGAAGTCACCTACGGCCTGGCGGCGGGCCAGTTCCTGGTGACGCCCAACGAACTTTCGGAACTTGCTGCTGTGGCTGCCGAAAACGAGAAGCGGCGACGTAACGTGGCTGCGGCCGATGGCCTCCCCAGGGAGGTCAGCGTGCCAGAGCTGAGCGACGTCGATCCCGACTCCGAAGCGACTCCGATGGCGGCGACGATCGATGGCTTCGACCTGGGCTCGGAATCCACAGTGTCCAGTGATCCGCAGCGTGGGCCCGCTGCCGTCGAGCGGATCGCAGTACAGGCCGAGCCTGCAGATGAAGGCGGCTACGCCGGCATGATGGCACGCATGGCCCGGGAGGCTGACGAAGCCGCGGCGCGGCCCAGCTTCGACTGCGCGCGGGCGAGCCATCCTGCCGAACACCTGCTATGCACGCACCCCATCCTGGCAGCGCTGGACGTTCGCATGGCGCGCGCCTATGCCGATGCACCTGCATGTGGGGGTGACCGGGTCGCATTGCGCACCGATCAGCGGCAGTGGCTGCAGCATCGACGCAACCAGTGCAGCGATGCGGCCTGCCTGGAAGACGCCTATCAGGCCCGGATCGTACAGCTGGAGCAGTACTGCACAGGTTGAGCATGGCGCCGCCTTGACGATGCCGCGCACACGCTCTTGCTAATCTGGCCGTTGGCTTCTGGAAGCATTCCAATGCGCGGACTCGATTTCAGCTCCTGGCAGGACATGCTCTCGACCCTGGTCGGCCTGGCGGTCATCACCCTGATCGGTGTCGGCATCCGGCTGCTGGTCATGCAGACCATGCAGCAGCGCCGCGAGCGCGAGAACCGGCAGATCAACGAACGACTGCGCACGCTGATCGCGGCTTACAAGGTCCTGGGTGGTTCGTTCACCGGCACGCTCGATGTCGATCCTCGCCATCGCCGGGATTTCCGCGCGCTGCCCGACGGCAGCGAAGCCGGCGATGCGCTGCACCTGCCGGCGGAGGCCGAGAACGGTGGCGAGCGTGCGCGGCGGATCCGTGATGCGGTGGAAGCGGCCCTGTCGGACATCGTCCTGCTGGGCACCGACGAGCAGGTGCGCCTGGCCGCCCACGCCGCCAACGAGATGGCCCAGGGTCGCCTTGTTCCCACGGCCGAGCTGGTGGTGTCGCTGCGCGACTTCATTCGTCAGGCGCTGGATCTGGATCCGATCCCGGCCTCGGTCACCATTCCGCGCCAGGGTCCCGCAAGGCCCTCGGCCGGTGCGAAGGGCAAGGGCGATGCGGGTGACAAGGGCGGTGGAAAAGGGGGCGGAGGCGGAGGGATGGGCGGTGGAGGCGGGGGTGGCATGGGAGGAATGGGCGGTGCTGGCATGGGGGGCGGAGCGGAGGATGCCGCCGATACCCATCGCTGAGCGAGGCGCGTCACCTCACGGCGAGGCGGCCGCCCCGATCCGGTAGGGCGGTGGCGTCGCGCCCATCAGATGCGTGACGAAGTAATCCCACATCCGGCGCATGTAGTAATCGTCGTTGCGGAAGAGTTCGTGGTCCTGGTTGGGCAGGTAGAGCAGGTCGTAGTCCTTGTTGGCCAGCGTGAGGGCGCGCGCCAACTGCAGGGTCAGCGCCGGCATCGCGTTCTCATCCAGGTCGCCGTAGACCAGCATCAGCCGACCCTGCAGGCGATCGGCCAGTGCATCGTTGGCCAGCGGCTGGAACAGCGCTGGCACTGCATCCGGTGCTGGGCGCACGGCGGTGCCGTCTGCATAGACCGGCTGGCCGCCGACCAGGCGGTCCATGCCGTGGATCGCGCCGCCGTACATGCCCTGGAAGCTGTGGCTGCCGGCCGAAGCCACGCCGACTTTGTAGAAGGTCGGATGACGCAGCAGCGCACGCGCCGCACTGTAGCCGCCGAAGGAATGCCCATAGATGCCGACCCGCGTCAGGTCCATGCCCGGATAACGTACGGCAAGCGCGCCGATCGCCGCGACGTGATCGTCCAGCTGCAGATCGGCCGCGCTCAGGAAGCTGGCATCGTGGAAAGCCTTGGAACGTCCGGGTGTGCCACGCGCATCGATGCTCACCACCACGAAGCCGAGCTGGGCCAGGCTGGAGCGCGCGACGGGGTTCATCGTCGCGGTGGCGTCGACGAAGCCCACCGGGGTATTGGTGATGTGCGGTCCGCCGTACATGGCATCGATGACCGGATGCCGTCCGTCCTCGCGGTAACCAGGCGGCAGATAGACCGTGGCCTGCAGTTCGGTGCGTCCATCGGCGGCCAGGACACTCACCCGCTGCGGTGGCGTCCAGCCGGCGGCGCGCACGGCGCGGTCGTCGCCGCGCTCCAGTTCCAGCACGACCCGGCCATCGGCCGTTGAGCGCAGCACGCTGACTGGCGGCTGGTCCACCCGCGAGTAGCCATCGACCACGTACGCCGCCGAGGGCGACAACAGGTGGGAGGGACGCCCGCCCATGAGCACACCGGTTCCGCCATCGATCGCATGATCGGCCGCTTCAGGTGTGAGAAGGACCGGCGCCCCACCATCCAGCGACACGCGGTACAGGCGTCGTTGATACGGATCACCCGGCTCGCGCCCGCCCGCAGTGAACAGCACCTGGCGACGCACCTCATCGACGCCGACCACATCGCGCACCAGCCATGCGCCCTTGGTGAGCTGGCGGACCACACGTCCATCGCGTCGATCGACCAGGTACAGATGGCCCCACCCATCGCGCTGCGAGAACCAGACGATGCCGTCGTCGTGCTGCAGGACGTGCACCGCCGGCCGGTTGTAGGGATAGCTGTTGAGCTGCACGCGGGTATTGCTGCGCTCCTCCTGCACGGTGCGCACGCTGCCGGTACTGACATCCACCTCGACCAGACGCAGCCGTGCAGGGTGGTCATAGCGCGCGATCGCCGTATAGACCTTGCCGGCATCGGCCGACCAGCCCAGCACGCCGGCTTCGGTCAATGCATGCCAGCCCGCGGGAACGGGGATGCTGCGTGTGGCGCCATCCACCTCGCTGACGAACCACGCATCGCGGACCTGCTCGACGTCGCCCAGCAGGCCCAGCCGTACTTCGTGCACGACCGGGCGGAAGCCGGTGGCCGGCGCGGTGGCCAGGTAGGGATAGGGCAGGACGCGGCGTTCGTCGTAGCGCACGCCGAACAGGCGCTGGCTGTCCGGAGACCAGGTCACCGCGAACGGTGGTATCTGCATCCGGCCTTCCCGGCGCGGAATGCCGCGCAATGCAAAATCGGGCAGTACCCCATAGCCGTACGAAGGCTCACCATCAAGAGTGAGCGCCCGTCGTTCGCCGTCGGCGCCGCGCCGCAGCCACAGATTGTCCTGCTCGACCCGCACGCTGTGCCGACCGTCAGGCGCAGGCAGGTCGCGCGGATCGGCGGCAGGCGATAACTGCACCTTGCACGGCATCGGCAGCGTGCATGCCGCCACCCGCTGTGCGTCCACGCGCAAGGTAATCCGTAGTCCATCGTCGCCGCTGGCGACGCGGTCCACCTGCTGCATGACGTTGCCCGGATCAGCGACCCCGGCAGCCTGCAGCGCCGTACGCATCACGTCGTCGTCAAACAGCGCCGCGCGCGTGGAGCCCACCGGATCGACCAACACGTAGCCGGTGCGGCCATCGTCCTCCTGGCGGGCATACCAGAAGCGGCCGTCCTGCAGCCAGCGCGGCGCGACGCTGGCATTGCGGACCTTGCCGCGCAGCTGCTGGTCGAGCACGCGCTCGGCGCGCTGGTACTGCACCAGGCCCGGCGCCTCGGCCCCGGCCGGTGGGCTGGTGATCGCGGTGACCGCCACGCCGAGAAAGAGCAGACAGTGAAACATCCCCGAACGTGGTGCGGCCATGCGTATCGCTCCCTGATGACGGTCGCCCGGCAGGCGGCATCGTCATCATGGCGCGCGCTCCTGCCAGCCTGGAGCACCGAGCATGCCGGTGCTCCAGCGCGCACTCAAGCGGCGCTGCGGCAGCGTGTGCGCCCCTCGGGGCCCCCGCTTACTGTGTCAGTTCCACCACCGGCACGAAGCCACCGTAGATCATCCGCTTGCCGTCGAACGGCATCGGATTGTTCTCCGGGTTCATCCGCGGGTCCTCCATCATCTTCTGCATACCGGCATCGCGGGTGGCTTTGTCCGGCCATTCGATCCACGAGAACAGCACGGCTTCATCGTCCTTGGCCGCCACCGCGCGATGGAAGTCGGTCTGCTTGCCATGCGGGACATCGTCGCCCCAGCACTCCACCACGCGCAGCGCGCCATGCTCGATGCAGATCGCATCGCCCATGTGCGCGTGTTCCAGGAATTTCGCTTTGTTCGCGGTCGGCACGGCAAGTACAAAACCATCGATGTAGGCCATGGCAGAGCTCCAGATGACGCGCCGGGATGGGCGTCTTCAAGACATACGACGAACCGGGGGACGGAATCTCGACACTGCGCCCGCTGGCCTTTGCGGCCAGTGAAGTTGTCCAGACGGGTCATGGCGTGAACAAATTCAGCATCCGATACGTCCTTTCGGGCTGCCTTTGGGACAAATGTCAGAAAAGTCTGAGTCATTGAGGGGAACATCCTGATAGTCCAGCTGACGCATTCAGCTCATGATGGCCTTGCCGGGCAGGACGCCCCACGGCGCCCTGCGGTCCAACGCCCACGGCACGGACCTCGGTGCATCCAGGAGGATGGACGCGTTAGCCGATAACTCCCCAAGAGCGGCTTCCCCAGCGCGTGACGCCCCGAAAGGGCACCGTCGTGACCAGAATCCTTT
Organism: Stenotrophomonas sp. HMSC10F06; assembly: GCF_001807865.1. Taxonomy (NCBI): domain Bacteria; kingdom Pseudomonadati; phylum Pseudomonadota; class Gammaproteobacteria; order Lysobacterales; family Lysobacteraceae; genus Stenotrophomonas; species Stenotrophomonas sp. HMSC10F06. The sequence goes on from NZ_KV791308.1 coordinate 155,379, forward strand.
CCGGCCCCGTTCACCTGCGCGGCGCGCCTTCCCCTTTGCATGACGCCCCCGCGTGATCCCCGCGGCAACGGGCGCTCACGCCGTCCTCGCCTGGAAAAACTCACGCGCGTATGCCAGAGCGCGTCTGAACGCCGCCCCAAAATTCACTTTTGTGGACGCGGTCAACTTCAGGGCGGGTTGTGTCGAATAACGGAGAATTTACATTCCCGATGCAGTCCGGCCTCCATGCCGGGTGCAAGTAGTCCAAGACATAAAGGTGTACCCCCATGAAGACTTCGTTGATTGCTCTGGCCCTGGCCGCCGCCCTCCCGTTCACCGCTTCGGCGGCTGAAGGCCTGTCCTACAACTATGCTGAAGCCGACTACGTCAAGACCGACGCAGATGGCGGCAAGGCCGATGGTTGGGGCGTGAAGGGTTCCTACGCCTTCCACCCGAACTTCCACGCCTTCGGTGAGTACAACCAGCAGAAGACCGACATCGGCGACTTCAAGATCGACCAGTGGCGCGTGGGCGTTGGCTACAACCAGGAAATCGGCAACAGCACCGACTTCGTGGGCCGCGTCGCCTACAACAAGTTCGACCCGAAGGAAGGCCAGGACTTCAACGGCTACAGCGCTGAAGCCGGTATCCGTACCGCCTTTGGCCAGCATGCCGAAGTCTATGCCATGGCTGGCTACGAGGATTACAGCAAGAAGCACGGCGTCAATCCGGATGGCCAGTTCTACGGCCGCCTGGGTGGCCAGGTGAAGTTGAACCAGAACTGGGGCATCAACGGCGACATCAAGATGGATCGCCATGGTGACAAGGAATGGTCGGTCGGCCCGCGCTTCAGCTGGTAATCCCAGCGTGACCGCATCGCCACGCGCCTGACCGGCGTGGCAGGAAAGGCCCGGCATTGCCGGGCCTTTTTCGTGGGCGCGATCCAGGCACGGGGCCCGAGGGATAATGAAGCACCGCCATGGAGATGCCCGATGCCCCCGTCCTCTGATCTGCAGCACCCCCGCCTCGGCTGCGGCGCCGTCATCCAGCGCGCCGATGGCGCGCTCCTGCTGGTCCAGCGCGGGCGTCAGCCCGAACAGGGCCACTGGGGCCTGCCCGGCGGCAAGGTCGATTGGATGGAGAAGGTCGAAGATGCCGTGGTGCGCGAGGTGCAGGAGGAAACCGGGCTGCGCGTCGCAGTGACGCGTTTGCTGTGCGTGGTCGACCACTTCGAGCCGGCATTGGGGCAGCATTGGGTGGCCCCGGTGTATCTGGTGCGTGCGCTCGACGCGACCGTCGCATCGGTGAAAGAGCCCGAGGCGTTGCTCGGGCTGGGCTGGTTCATGACGGATGCGCTGCCGGCGCCGCTGACGCTTTCTGCGCGGAAGGCCCTGGAACACCTCTCGATCGCGAACTGAGCTGCACCGTGGCGGCGCTCAGCGCCGCGCCGCCGCCCCATCGCCGCGCGCCACGGCCTCCACTTCCGCCAGGCTGGTGACAGCGCAATCGCCCGGCGTGGACATCGCCAGCGCGCCATGCGCGGCGCCCAGGTCCACCGCTGCCTGCTCGCCCTTGCCGCCGAGCAGGGCATGCACCACACCGGCCACGAAGGCGTCGCCACCGCCGACCCGGTCCAGCAGGTCTACTTCGCGTGCGGCGGAGACATACAGTTGCGACCGGGTGCGCAGCGCGCCGGCCCAGCCGTGGCGGGCGGCGTTGGCGGCGTCGCGCAGCGTGAACGCGACCGCCTGCAGCGCCGGGAACTGCGTCATCGCGCGCACGGCGGCTGCCTCGGCCGGACCGACATCCATCGGCGTGTGGCGGCGACCGAGATCGCTCAGGTCCATGCCCAGGCATGCGGCGAACGAATACTCATCGCCGATCAGCAGATCGCATTCGGCGGCGATGGCGCAGTTGGTGTGCCGCGCGGCCTCCGGGTCCGGATGGCTGTTCCAGAGGCTGGCGCGGTAGTTGAGATCGTAGGAGACCGCCACGCCGTGCCGGCGCGCAGCACGCACCGCCGCAATCGCCGTCGCCGCGCTGTGCTCGGACAGGGCGGCGAAGATCCCACCGGTATGCAGCCAGCGCACGCCGTGCTGGCCGAACAGCGCGTCCCAGTCGAAGGCCTCCGGCTGCAGCTGTGAGGCCGCCGAGTACGCGCGGTCGGAGATGCCAAGCGGCGCACGCGCCCCGAAACCACGCTCGGTGAAGTTCAGGCCCATGCGGGTGTTGCGGCCGATGCCATCGTAGTCGCGCCAGAGGATCTGGCTGGCATCCACGCCACCGGCCTGGATCAGCTGCTGGGCGAGCAGGCCGAGCTCGTTGCGCGGCAGGGCGGTGAGCACCCCGGTGCGGTGTTCGAACGTGCTGCACAGGCCACGTGCCACGTTGTACTCGCCGCCGCCTTCCCACACGGTGAACTGGCGCGCGCTGCGGATCCGGCCTTCGCCGGGATCGAAGCGCAGCATCACTTCGCCCAGCGCCAGTGCGTCCCAGCGCTGGCCGTTGTCGGGCGCAACGACGAAGCTCTGGGCCGTCATCGTACGGGGCACCCGAGCAGGGCCAGATCGATGCCGTCGGCCATGCGCCGGTAGCCTTCATCGTTGGGATGCAGGTGATCGCGGGTGATGGCCTCGGGCAGGTTCTCCGGGTTGGCCGGGTCGCGCAGGATCCGGTCGAAGTCGATCAGACCATCGAAGCCGCTGCGGCCACCGCGCATCCAGGCGTTGAGGGTGGTGCGGGTGGCGGCCGCGATCGGCTCGTAGCGGTCCGAACCACCGAACGGCGTGATCGTGGCGGCGATCGGGCGGATGCCGTTGCTGTGCAGGCGTTCGGCGATCTGCCGGTAGCCCAGCACCATGTCCTCGGCGTTGCGGCCGGGCACGGGTGGGGTGCCGCCGTCGTGGCGGATGTCGTTGATGCCTTCGAACAGGATCACGCGGTCCACGTTCGGCAGCGCGATCACATCGCGATCCAGCCGCGCCAGCGCGCTGTGGCTGCGGCCATGGTCCATCACCTTGTTGCCGCTGATGCCGGCGTTGACCACCACCACCTGGTCCGGGCAGGCCTGCTGCAGGCGGGCGGACAGCAGTGCGGGCCAGTCGCCGTTGCTGCCGCGGGTGGCGGTGGCGCCTTCGGTGATGGAGTCGCCCAGGGCCACCACGACGATCGGCTTGCGGGTGCGTTCGGCCAGCACGGCCGAGACCACGTTCTGCCGGTAGGCGAGTTTGACCGCATCGCCGACCGTGGCAGCGCGGCCCTCGGCAATGCGCAGCGCGGTACGCCGGACGGCCGGGCGGGTGGCATCCGGGAAGTACACGGTGAGCGAGACGTCGGCCAGCGCCGGTGCGGTGATCGCGACCGGGTCGCTGAGCAGGGCGGCGCCGACCGGCACCACGACATCGCCACGTCCATTGAACGTGACCGGCCTGGCCGCGGTGGCGGTGCCGGTGAGGTGGGCCGAGGCACTGCCGATACGCAGCGGCGCCTGGCCGAGTTCATTGCTGATGCGGAAGCGCAGCGCCCTGGCCGAACTGGCCAGGCGCATGTCCTGGCGCACGGTCTGGTTCGCGAACTGCATCGGGGCCTCGGGGGTGCCATCAAGACGGTCCGGGGCCGGCGAGGCGGTCCAGGCCGGCACCCAGACCTGGGCCTGGGCGGGCAGCGCCGCAGCGCTGGTAGCGAGTGCAAGAGAGAATGCAGTGATCCAGCGCAGCATGGCGGCCCTCCCAGGCGGTCAGCGGGTCAATCAGGAGAAGTAGGTGCCGCCGTTGACGTCGACGTTGGCACCGGTGATGAAACCGGCGGCGTCGGAGGCCAGGTACACCGCGGTATCGGCGGCTTCCTGCGGACGGCCCTGGCGGCGCAGCGGCGTATTGCCGGCCACGGCAGTGCGTACTTCCGGCTTGGTGAATTCATCATGGAAGCGGGTGGCGATCATGCCGCAGCACAGCGCATTGACCCGGATGCCGCGCGGGCCCAGTTCCTTGGCCATGGCGCGGGTGAAGGTCATCACGGCGGCCTTGGCGGTGGCGTAGATCGCCGCACCCGGGCCACCGCCATCGCGCCCGGCCTGCGAGGCGAAGTTCACGATCGCGCCGCCTTCGGGCATGTGCGGTACCACCGCATGCGTGGTCAGGTAGACCGAGCTCATGTTGAGGTCCATCACCTTGTGGAAGAAGGCCTCATCGATTTCGGCCAGCGGACGGCGCTGGACCATGCCACCGGCGACGTTCACCAGCACATCGATCTGCGGGCCGAACGCAGCCTGGGTCGCAGCAACCATCGCGGCCACGGCCTTGGCATCGGTGACATCGGCGCGATGCACGATTGCGGTGCCGCCCGCGGCTTGAACCTGCTTGAGGGTCTCCTGCGCGCTGGCCTCGTCGTTGGCGTAGTTGATGCAGACCTTGGCACCGGCCGCGGCCAGCTTGAGCGAGATCTCGCGGCCGATGTCACGGCCGCCACCGGTGACGATCGCCACCTTGTCCTTGAATTGGGTCATGAAGTACTCCTGTGATGCGTTGGGGGAAAGGGAAGAAGAGGGCTCAGCGGCGCTCGACCGGGCTGTGGATTTTTTCCACGCGACCGGTGACCAGCCACAGCGCCAGCAGGGAGGCCGGCACCAGGGCCGCCACCAGGATGAAAATCGGTGCGTAGGAGTCGTGGGTCATCGCCGGCACCAGCCAGGTGGTGATCAGCGTGCCGGCCACCGCGGCCATGCCGCCCAGGCCGGCGACCGAGCCGACCGATTTGCCGCTGAAGATGTCGCCGGGGAGGGTCTGGATGTTGCCGATGGCGATCTGGAAGCCGAACAGCACGAAGGCGATGGTCACCACGGCCCAGACCGGATCGGTGGCCAGCACCGCGCCCAGCAGCGCCGGGGCCATGATCGCGCCGCCCAGGGTGATCACCACCTTGCGGGCCTTGTCCACGCTCCAGCCGGCGCCGATCAGGCGGCCGGACAGCCAGCCGCCGCCAAGGCTGCCGATCATCGCGCCGACATACGGTACCCAGGCGAAGATGCCGATCTGCTTGATGTCGAAGCCGAAGGTGTCGGCCAGATAGAGCGGCAGCCAGGACACGAACAGCCACCAGATCGGGTCCAGGAAGAACCGCGAGATCAGGATGCCCCAGGTCTGCCGATGGCCCAGCAGCTGGCGCATGCTGGGCACGTACTCTGGGACGGGCACGGCCGGCTGTTCGGTGGGCGCATCCAGGATCAGCGCACGCTCGGCCGCGCTCACCCAGGGGTGCTTGTCCGGGCCGGCGCGGTAGATGATCAGCCACGGCAGCAACCAAATGAAGCCGATCGCACCGATCAGGATGAAGGTGCCGCGCCAGCCCAGCCACAGGAACAGCACGGCGATCAGCGGTGCCGACACGATCGCACCGATCGACGCACCTGCATTGAACACGCCCTGTGCCAGCGCACGCTCACGCGCCGGGAACCACTCGGCATTGGCCTTGACCGCGCCTGGCCAGGCACCCGCCTCGCTGATACCGAGCATGGCGCGCACGATGCTGAAGGACAGGATGGAGTGGGTGACCGAGTGCAGCGCGATGGAGATCGACCACACCGCGATCGACAGCGCAAAGCCCAGGCGCGTACCGATCATGTCGAACAGGCGGCCGAACACGAACTGGCCGGCGGCATAGAACAGCATGAACACCGTGACCAGCAGCGCGTAGTCTTCCTTGGTCGCGCCGACGTCCTTGGAGATCTGCGGCCACATCACAGCCAGGGCGTTGCGGTCGATGTAGTTGATCACCGTGGCAATGGCGATCAGCGCCACGATCAGCCAACGGACATAGGTGCGGGCCTGCGTGGTGACCTTCATTTGCCGTCCTTGCCGGTGCGGGTGCCGGTATCGAAGCGCTTCCAGCCACCGTCCCAGCGCCAGCTGTGGCCGCCGCCGCTCACTTCATGCGACCCGCCCTTGGCCGGGTCATCGGCGATGCCCACGGCGAGCTGCTTGCCGCCGGCCAGGTCGAGCACCAGCACGTCTGCATCCTTGCCGCGGTAGTGGGTGAGGCGGTCGATGCGGCTGTTGGCGCCCCGCACGGTTTCGGCGGTGCCGTCGTACTGGCCGTGCGGTTCGAGCACGCCGTAGAACGTGGTGGCGGCCTGGCCATCCACGCGCTGCAGCAGCATCGGTTCACGGCGCAGGTTGAACGAGGGATCATTCGCACCGCTCTCGCCGATCAGGGCGCGCGAGGGCGCGGTGCTGGCGAAGCGGTAGGTATAGAAGCGGCCGTCCAGCAGCCAGGTCAGGCTGCGCGCGTCGCGGGTCGGCTCGCTGGCCGCATCGATCCACACATGCTGATAACCGTTGGCCTTGCCCAGCACCGGACGTGCGGCCACCGCGGACTGCGTCTTGAAGCCCACGTCCATGATGTGCCCGTTGAAGTGCAGCGGCAGGTCATAGCGCGCGGCCTTGCTGCCGGTGACACGCAGCAGATCCAGCACCACCGGCTCGCCGAGCGAGGGGTGCGAGAGCAGTGCCTGGGTACGGGTGAAGCTGACCCCGTCGTAGGCGCCCTCCATCCGTGCCGAGGCGATCTGGGTGTCGTCGCTGACCGCGAACAGCAGCGGTGTCGGCGCCAGTGGCTGGCCCTTCTTCCAGTCGCCGCCGAACTGGCTCTGTTCGTTCACCACCAGGGTGTTGTGCGCGATGGTCTGCCGGGCCCAGCTGCTGTTCTCCGGCAGGTAGATCCCGCCGGCCTTGGCCTCGATGTTGAGGAAGCGCGCCGCGCCGTAATCGGTCACCACGCGCTGGCCGTTGTCGTAGAACAACCAGTTGAGCTTGTCGAAGTGGCCGTGACCCATGCCCTGCTTGGTGTTCTTCATCACCAGCGCCTGGCCGTTCTCGCCGCCCATGCGCAGGATCGCCAATGCGCCTTCGGTGCCGTCCGGGCCATCGCGCAGCTGGGTCGGTACGAAGGCAAACGGCTTGGCCTTGTTCTCCGCCAGTGCCTGGGCCACCTGCAGGCCTTCCGGCGAGAGCAGCACGCGCTTCTGTGTTTTGGCGACGGACAGCAGGCGGGCATCACCGGTCTGCGCGTAGGCGATGTCGATGCCGGCCACCAGTTCCTCGGTGTCCACGCCCTTGTCGAGAATGGCGTCGTTGATCGGGAAGAAGTAGCCGCCGTAGCTGCTCTGCACCAGCGCATCGACCGCCTTGAGCAGCACGCCGTCGCGACGCTTGAAAATTCCGCGTTGCGGTTCGTTGCGCTCGATGGCATTGGCGAACAGGATGAACGGGGCCAGCGCATAGCGCTGGTAGTACGGGCCTTCTTCGTAATATCCATCCGGCGAGAACAGCTGGTCGACCTGTTTGAGGAAGCCGGCACTGCCATCGCGCTTACTGCCCTGCAGGGCCTTGTCGACGTAGCTGGCATCGCGCAGCACGTAGCCGGTCATGCCCACCGCAGCGACCGCCCAGGTGGCGTGGTTGTGGATCTTGTCGAAGTTCTCCGGTGTGCCGGACAGGAAATCGGCCATCGCGCGGAACACGTTGTCGTCGATCGTCGTGCGGTCGGCGTCACTGAGCGTGTCGCGGATCGCGTCGTAGCCCTGCGCGGCGCTGACCAGCCACACCGAATCGTTGAGCGTCTGCCAGAACAGCCGGCCGGGAATCTGGCCGCGGCCTTGCGGGTGCGCGCCCAGGCCCGGATAGAGCTTGGCGTAGCCCAGGAGCAGGTCGCGGGCGAAGGTGGCATAGGCCTTGTCGCCGGTCAGGCGATACAGCGCGCCGGCGGCCTGGATGGCCTGGTAATTGCGCTTGTGCTGTTCGTGCGTGTAACCGCCGCCCTTGTCCTTGGGCATCGGCACGTCGATGCCGGCCTTCATCATCGCGCGCACGCGCTGTTCGGCGCGCTGCTGTTCCTTGGCGAACAGCGGCGAACGCGCACCCTCGGCACGCATCTGCGTCCACTGCGCGGCGGTGACCAGCACCGGTGCGGTGGCGGTTTCTGTCGGCGCCTGCCGGGCAGCGGGTGCGGCCTGTGCAGCGGGCAGCGCGGCCCCGCCAAGCGTGGCGGCGAGCAGCAGCATCAAGGGCGGGGCGTGATTCATGGCAGGGCCTCAACAGGGGTATCGGACAGCAACGGCGCGGTGGCCGTCAGCGGGTTGTCGCCCATGCGCAGGGTTGGTTCCCCGACGCGATGGCTGAAACGGATGCGGCCGCTGCGGTCGAAGCGGTTGTCGCGGATGCTGGCGAACTGCACGCCATGCAGGCGCAGGCTGGTGTCATCGGCCACCCCGGCCTGCTCGAACTGGTTGCCGTGCACCTGCAGCGCCGGACCGAAGGTGCTTTCGTCGGTGCCGCCGCGATACAGGTTCACCACCGGCCCGCCGATGCGGCGGAACGTGGAGTCCAGCAGATCGACCTGCTCGGCGTTGTAGGTGCCCAGATCATCGGTTTCGGCGGCCGCGGCGATCACGCTGCCGGTGATGTCCTCCACCGCGACGTTCGAGAGCGCGATCCGCGCGGCCAGGCTGCCCTTGCCGGTGGCGATCACATCGAAGGCCTTGTTGGCGGTCAGCCCGTGCACGTGGCTGTCTTCCAGCAGGAGCGTGTAGTTGAACGCCTGGCTGCCCGGCGGCACGCGGATCACCGCATTGCCGGCCGCATCCGGTGCGAGCGCACCGTCGATGTCCAGTCGCGCCAGTCGCAGCGAACCGCCCACACTGATCTCGAACAGGCTGGGCCGCGAGAACTGCACGCTGGCCTGGCCACGCGCGGGACCTGCCACGCTCAAGGGATGGTCCACCGCGAGCACCTGGCTCACGGTGTAGCGGCCACGCTGCAACTGCAGCCGGTCGCCCGGGGCGCTGGCTGCCACGGCGGCGGTCAGGGTGTCCTCGCCCGGCGCGACCGTGCGTACCGCGCCGCTGTCCAGGGCGGTGGTGGTCAGGGTCTTGGGGTACCAGTCCACGCCGACCTGGTCGCGGGCGATCGGGGCCAGATCGCGCGGGGCCCCGGCATCGAGCGCCGCGGTGGGGTAGAGCAGGCCGTTGGGCGCGCGCTGCAGGGTCAGGGAATGGCCGCTGACACCGCCGGGGAAGCCGGGCGATACGGCCGGGCTCTGCACGTTGCCGGCGAAGGTGATGCCGGAGAGGTCACCCTGCGCGCGCAGCAGCTCGCGTTTGCCATCGCCGATGAAGAGGTTGCCGGCGATGCGGCTGTTCACCGGCATCGCGTTGCGCTCCTCATCCAGCCCCGCGCCGAGCAGCACGGTGCCGACCTGGATGAAGCTGTTGCGTTCGATCACCGCGTGATCGATCTGCTCGTAGCGGTTCAACGGCGCGTCGTGGGTACCGGCCATCACACTCAAGGCCGCGGCGAAGTTGTCGCCGGCGATGCCTTCAAAGTAATTGTCGCGCACGGTCTGGTGGCGGTTGATCACACGCACCCCGCCGGTATGCGCCTTGCCATGGCCGAGGAACACATTGCGTTCGACCCGATTGCCGTGGCCGTGACGCAGCACCAGCGAGCCGCGCGAGTCTTGGAAGACGTTGCCCCGGTAGATGTTGCCGCCGGACTTGTTGGAGACGATCTCCACCTCGCCATCGCACTGCTCGAACCAGTTGTTCTCCACCACGGTGCGCGAATCGGACTGCGAATCGTGGCTGGTGCCGATGCGCATCGTCTCGCCGCCGTTGGAACCGAGGTTGGGGCGCGGGCCGAACCAGTTGTGGTCGATGCGGTGCTGGTTGTCCAGGCCGCTGGTGGCGTTGCGCACCACCACCAGGGTGGTGCCCGCATTGGTCTTGCCGACCAGCTGGTTGTGGTCGAAGCGGTTGTGCTGGCCGTACAGCGCCACCCAGTGATCGGACTGCTGGCGATCCGGCTTGTTGTAGCGGTCGATCACGATCCCGGTCACCCGGCTGTGGTTGGCCCACTCACTGGCTGACCGCCGGAACGACACCACTTCGCCACCCGGCGCCCAACCATCGCGGAAGACGAGGTTGGAGACCTCCAGGTGCTCACCGGCCAGACGCAGCTGGGACTGGCCGCTGAGAATCACCTTGCCGGGGGTCTGCGCCGTCAACTTAATTGGTTGACCAATTTTGCCGGTTCCCCGGAAAAGCAGGTCCACGTCCCGCCAGACGCCGTCCGCCAGGATCACCGTATCGCCGGGGGCGAGGGCGCGTACGGCGGTGGCATAGGCAGCAGCGTCGCGCACCAGATAATCGGCCGCCACGGCAGGGAATGCCGCTAGGGACAGGCTCAACAGCAAGGCCTTGGCCATGGGACGCCGCGCCAACGGCGCCTGCGAGTGTTGCAAAGTCACGGGCTTACCCTCCCAGATGGACCGTGGCGACTGACGCGAGCCACGATCCTAACAGGTTGCCGTGCGCGGACGTCAACCACAATCGCATACCACTTTAGGCGCATGTGGTATGTGATTTGCGCATTTTTCTGCTGCGTCCGCACATTAATTCCACGCAAAGTGGTCTGGACGGTGGTGTGGGGTAGACTTTAGTACCAATTCATTGACATTGGTTCATCAGTCGTGAATCTTCCGGATCGAATCCGTGTAATCGGACGATCCATCCTGGGAGGGAGATCACGATGTTGCATGACCGCCGTACGGCCTCACCACGAGGCCTCCGCCGCACCGCGCTGCACAGCGCGCTGTTCTATGCCCTGTGTGCCACCGCGGCCCTGCCGCTGGCCCACGCACAGGACGCCGATGCCCCGGCCTCGCCGCCGGGGCAAGCCACCACGCTGGATCAGGTCCAGGTGACCGGCATCCGCGGCACCATCCAGACCTCGATCGACAAGAAGCGCGAGGAGACCGTGGTCTCCGACGTACTGGCGGCCGACGACATCGGCGACCTGCCGGCGCTGTCCATCGGTGAAGCGATCGAAACCATCACCGGCGCCTCCACCCACCGCGAAAAAGGCGGTGCGTCGGAAATTTCCATCCGCGGCCTGGGCCCGTTCCTGGGTTCGTCCACCTTCAATGGCCGCGAGGCCACCAACGGCAGCGGCGACCGCTCGGTCAACTTCAACCAGTTCCCGTCCGAGCTGATCAACACCGTGGCGATCTACAAGACCCAGCGTGCCGACTTCGTCGAAGGCGGTGTGGCGGGCACGATCAACATGGAGACGGTCAAACCGCTGGAGTACGGCAAACGCACGTTCCAGCTCGATGGTCGCGGCACCTGGCAGGATTACGACGACCGCCTCAAGGACAAGGACGGCGTCGGCTGGCGCGGTACCGCCAGTTACATCGATCAGTTCGACATGGGCAACGCCGGCAAGCTCGGTGTCTCCATCGGCGTACAGGCGCTGGAAGGCAGCAACCCGGAAGAGATGTTCTCCAGCAGCTCCACCTGGGTGGCCTGCGATGGCCGTGAAGTGGTCGGGGCGACGCGTAACTGCACCCAGGTCAACGGCAACCAGGTCGCCAATGGCGTGCCGTACTACCTGGTGCCCAGCAGCCGCATCTATCGCCAGTTCATCGAACACGACAAGCGCGATTCGCAGTTCGCCGCGCTGCAGTGGCGCCCCAGCGACCTGGTGGAAGTGAACCTGGACTACCAGCACTCCAAGCGCGATTACACCGAAGACCGCTCGGATCTGTCGCTGTCTTCGATGATGCGCAACCTCAACAACCGCGTGGTCACCGATGATGGCGCGCTGCTGCACCACACCGGCAGCACCACGGTCGATTCCACCGGCAATTTCCTGGAGCGCCAGGAGGAATACACCGGCGGCGGGCTCAACGTGATCTTCCGGCCGAGCCCGGCGTGGACGCTGTCCACCGATCTGTCCTATTCCAACACCGAGCGCGATCAGATCGAACGCAGCACCCGCCTGCGCGCCGGCCGCACCGACGTCAACGGCAGGCCGGTTGGCGGCATCAAGAACACCCGCTACGTCGATTACACCTATGACTACAGCGGTGATGTGCCGAGCATTTACCTGGATCCGGCGTTCGATGTGAACAACCCGGACAACTTCACCGATTCGGCGCTGGTGCGTCGACGTCAGCAGCACCGCGAGCACACCATCCGTGCCGGCCGCTTCGATGCCACGTTCACCCCGGAAAGCGGCTTCTTCACCGCGATCAAGGGGGGCCTGCGCCGCTCCGAGGCGACCTACACCGATTACACCGACACCGTGGATGTCACCACCACCAATGTCGCCGCGATCCGCGCTGCCAACCTGGCCTGCCGCCAGGCGTTCCCGCAGGACGATTTCCTGGCCAACGCCAGTGGCAACACCATCGACCAGTGGGCCAGCTTCGACAGCCGCTGCCTGTTCAAGGCCTTCACCGGCGTGGACGACACCGGGCTGAGCGCGGACCTGCGCAACCCGGCCAACAACGATGTCACCGAGAAAACCAGCGCGCTGTACCTGATGGGCGATTACAGCGCCGAATGGTTCGGCCTGCCGGTGACCGGCAACATCGGCGTGCGGGGTGTGCGCACCGAGGTGCGCTCGGTCGGGCTGCGCAGCGGCCTGGATGTGATCAACAATCCCGACGGCACCGTGACCCTGGAGCCCACCGGCGATTACACCTCGCAGGTGCTCAAGTCCAGCAATACCGAATGGCTGCCCAGCTTCAACGCGGCCTTCGAACTGCGCCCGGACCTGCTGCTGCGCGTGGGCGCGTATCGGGCGATGTCGCGTCCGGACCTGGCCGCTGAAGGCTTTGGCCGCACCTTCAACCTGGGCGAGGTGGATACCGAGTTCAACAGCGTGGGCGATGCGCTGCGCAGCATCACCGCCACCGGCAACCCGCGCGCCAAGCCGTTGATGTCGTGGAACGGCGACCTCTCGCTGGAGTGGTATGCCAACGAAGACACCATGTTGTCCGGTGCGCTGTACTACAAGCAGTTCAACGGCGGCTCGATGCCGGTGATCGTCAACGAATCGTTCGATATCGACGGCCAGAGCGTGACCGTGCCGGTGGAGCAGTTGGCCACCAGCGACCAGAAGAGCGATCTGTTCGGCGTGGAGTTCACCGCCTCGCACAGTTTCTCCTACCTGCCGGGGATCTTCTCCGGGCTGGGCGTGAAGGCCAGCTACAACTACGCCGATTCCAACTTCAAGACCGAAGACCTGCGCCTGGGCGAGTCCACCGACCCCTCGACCGGCGTGGTGACCCCGGGTATCGTCGAGCCGGCCAATATCTTCGGGTTGTCCAAGCATGTGGCGTCGGCACAGGTGTACTGGGGCCTGGGCAGGCTCGATCTGCAGGCGATCTACAAGTACCGCTCCGACTATTACCAGCAGTTTGTCGGCGACCCGTCGCAGAACCGCTATGTGCGGGACAATGGCTCGCTGGACTTCCGCGCCACCTACAAAGTGAACAAGCACCTGTCGCTGTCGCTGTCGGCCAGCAACCTCACCGATGAGCCGCGGGTGTCGGATATGCCCATCCTCGGCAGCTTCCGCGAGTACACCACGTACGGGCGGCGGTATTATCTGGGGGTGCGCTACCGCTTCTGAGGTCAGTGGCGCGGTTTTTCCGACCGCGCCGCTCTCTGAAGGCGCGGTCGCGTGTCGGTCCCCAGCCACCTGTCAGCAGGCCTTTGATGATGTCCGAACCCCGTCTGTACCAGTCCATTGCCGCCGAAATCGTCGCGCTGATCGAGAAGGGCGAATTCCCGCCGGGCTCGCGCCTGCCGGGCGAACGCGACCTGGCCGAACGCCTGGGCGTGAGCCGGGTGACGGTGCGCGAGGCGGAAATCGCGCTGGAAGCGCAGGGCCTGATCACCATCAAGACCGGCTCGGGCGTTTACGTGAAGGCCAAACCGTCACAGGCGCCGGGCGCACTGCCCGATGTCTCGGCGTTCGACCTGACCGCCGCCCGCGCGGTGATCGAGGCCGAGGCCGCAGCGATGGCGGCCAGCCGCATCACCGATGCCGAACTGGAGGACCTGGCCGGCCTGATCGCGGCCATGGTCGACCCCAATTCGGGCGAAGCGGCGGCCAGCGAGGCCGACCGCCAGTTCCACCTCTCGATCGCGCGGATCGCCGGCAACCCGGTGGTGGAGCACTGCGTGCAGCTGATCTGGCGGATGCGCAACGAACTGCCGCGGGTCAAGCAGGTGTATGCCAACGTCTGCCACAACGACGATGACACCCGCGACGAGGAACACACCCGGATTCTGGACGCCCTGCGCCAGCGTGATCCGGCAGCGGCGCGGCTGGCCATGCGCAACCACTTCCAGCGGCTGTTCGAATCGATGCTGGAAGCCACCGAGAATGAAGCGCTGGCCGAAATCCGCCGGCGGACCCAGCAGGACCGCGAACGCTTCATGGCCGCGACCGGGCACTGAGCCCGGCGCGCGCCGGCGCGATTACTCGCCCTGGTACTGCTTCTCTTCGACCAGCTGCGAGCCGGCGATGCGGTTGATCTCGTTCTTCACCTTGACCCGCTCGCCATTGGTGCCATAGACACCGCGCGCCAGCTGGATGAAGGCATCGTCGAAGACCTGCACTGCTTCCTTGTCGCGCAGCTGGTCCTGGATCTCCCACATGCGCTCGTTGATCGCCTTGAGCTGCGTCTTCAATGCTTCCAGCCCCGGCTGAGCACTTACCTGCTGCTGCCACAGCGGCCACAGGCCCTCGAGTTCCTTGCGGACGTTGGCGTTCTTGCCGGCATCGGTGATGCGTTCGGCCTTGATTTCCAGGATGGTGATCTTGTCGATCAGCTCGCCAATCGATACCGGGGTCAGGATCGCGTCCACGCCATTACTCGCAACAGGTCAGAGTGGGCATGATACCGCGCACCTCCCGGCGCCACCCTGACGCAGGATTTACAGAAACGTTGCGCCGATCGCGCGGCGGCGCCATGGCGACTTTACGCGGTGCCCGCGGACACTGTCGCTCTCGACGGCGCAGCCGTCATCTGGAGCGGGACACGTGGTGGGTAAACAATCAAAACAGCGCCTGCGCGGCGGAGTGGTGCTGGTGGGGCTGATCATGAGCGGGGCGGCGGCGGCCGCGGTGGACGGCAACGCGACGCTGACTTCGGACTATGTCTGGCGCGGCAGCTCGCAGAGCGACGGCGATCCGGCCGTGCAGGCGGGCGTGAAACTCAGTGCGTCCAACGGCTGGTATGCCTCGGCGTGGGGCTCGGGTGTCTCGTTCCGGCCGGACAACGGCGCGCGCAGCGAGTTTGATCTTGTCGCCGGCTGGAGCGGGGCGGTGACGCCGGACTGGAGCGTGGACGTCAATCTGACCCGCTACGTCTATCCGTCCGCCACGGTCGATCTGGACTGGACCGAGCTCAATGGCACCGTCACCTGGCGGGAGCGCGCCTGGCTGCAGGTCGGCGTCTCCGACAACGCGTTGGCCGGTGGCCATGGCGGCACCTACGCCCAGCTCGGTGCGCGCCTGCCGCTGGGCGAGCAGTGGCGTGTCGAGGGCGCGGTAGGCCACTACTGGCTGGACAGCGCGCAGGCCGATGACTACCTGCATGGCCAGCTCAGCCTGGTGTGGCGGGTGCACGGGCCGTGGGAGCTGCGGGTGACCGGGCATGACACCGACGGTGCCGCGAAACAGTTGTTCCCGGGCAACGCGGGATCGCGCGTCGAGGTCGCGGTACAAACCGCCTTCTAACGTAGCGTCAACCCGGGTAGAGCCGACCGTTGGTCGGCTGCTCGAGCCAACCTCACCCGATATTCCAGACGTCGGGTGCGAACCCCACCCGGTAGAGCCGACCGTTGGTCGGCTGCCCCAGGCGGCGCGCAATGCAGCCGATCAATGGTCGGCTCTACCGGCGTACCACCGCCACCGTCCACACCGCGATCGCCACCATCGCGACGCCGGCACCGGTCACGCACACGCCGGTCCAGCCGAAGCGATCAAAGACCTGCGCCGAGACCAGTGAGCCCAGCGAGCCGCCGATGAAATAGCCGGTCATGTAGCCGGCATTGAGCCGGTTGCGGGCGTCCGGACGCAGCGCATAGACCACGTTCTGGTTGCTCACGTGCAGCAACTGCGCGGCCAGGTCCAGCACGATCACGCCCAGCACCAGTGCGATCAGCGAGTGCGTGGAAAAGCCCAGCGGCAGCCACGATGCGGCCAGCAGCACCAGCGCCACGGTCGTCGCCAGCGCCGCCTTGCCCCGGTCGGCCATGCGCCCGGCCACGCCCGCGGCCAGCGTGCCGGCCGCACCGACCAGCCCGAACAGGCCGATCGTCGCATCGCTGTAGCCATACGGTTCGGCGGCGAGCAGGAACGCCAGTGGCGTCCAGAAGATCGCGAACATCGCAAAGCTCAGCGCACCCAGCACGGTGCGCAGGCGGAACACCGGTTCCTGCGCGAACAGCGTACCGATCGAGCGCAGCAGCTGCAGATAGCCCAGCCCGGCGGTCTGATGGAAGCGCGGCAGATGCCGATAGAGCATGCCCGTGGTCAGCACCAGCGCGGCCGCGGCGATCCAGTACACGGTGCGCCAGTCGCCCAGCGAGGACAGTGCCCCGGCCACGGTGCGTGCCAGCAGGATGCCGAGCAGCAGCCCGCTCATCACCGTGCCTACGACCTGGCCGCGTTCTTCGGGCCGCGCCAGCGTGGCCGCGAACGGCACCAGCACCTGCGCCACCACCGAGAACAGGCCGGTCAGCGCGGTGCCCACCAGCAGCCACACGAACTGATGGCTGAGCGCGCTCAGCACCAGCCCCGCCGCGGACAGCAGCGACATCACCACGATCAACCGGCGGCGCTCGAACAGATCGCCCAGCGGCACCAGCAGGATCAGGCCCGCCGCATAGCTCAGCTGGGCGACGGTCACCACCGTGCCGGCCCGCGCGAAGGACACGCCGAACTGGCCGGCGATGGTATGCAGCAGCGGCTGCGCGTAGTAGTTGCTGGCCACGGCCACGCCGGTGGCGAAGGCCATCAGCAGGACCTGCCAACGGCTGAGTGGCGAGGGCGCGTCGTTGCTCATGACGGGCTCCGGGAAAGAAGGGGCGCCAGTGTCCGCCTGATGGGCGAAAGGGGGAAATGAAACGTCTTCATCCCATGCATCTGAAATCCAGATGGCTCACCCACGCCAGGCAGTGGAGGCGCGTGGCCCCTGCATCGGAGCCACGCATCAACGACGTCTTCAGGCGCCGCGCACGCGCAGGGTCAGGCCCTTGAGGAAATTGCGCAGCATCTGGTCACCGCAGGCGCGGTAGTTCTTGTGGTCCGGCTGACGGAACAGCGCGGACAGTTCCGGCTTGGAGACCGAGAAACCCGCCGCGTCGAACACTTCGTGCATGTCCACGTCCTTCAGCTGGAAGGCGACGCGCAGCTTCTTCAGCACCAGGTTGTTGGTGATGCGCTTTTCCACCGGGCGCGCCGGCTGGCTCTCGTCGCGGCCGCGGAAATGCACGATCAGGCCATCCAGGAAATGCGCCAGGGTGCGGTCGTCGCAGGGCACGAAGCCTTCCTCGTCTTCCTTGCGCAGCCAGCCGGCCACATCGGCCTTGTCGACCACGAAGGCCGGATCGGCCAGGGCACAGGTGTCGGCGATCATGCCGTCGCTGAGGTCGAGCATGTAGCGGATGCTGCGCAGTACATCGTTGTTGATCATGGGACGTCCAATACCGCCGGCGCGGCTGCGCGGCTGGCGGTCATTTTACCCCGTGCCGGGCGCGCGGCCGGCTGCGACCGGTGGTCGCTGTCATCTGGCTGCCACGAAAGTGACGCACAGTGCCGCGATGAGGCATCGACAGGCAGTGGAGCAGGCAATGCGCAGGTGGCAGGTTCTCGGGTGTGTGGGCATGTTGCTGGCGGCCCCGGCGTGGGCGCAGGCCCCCTATGTGGCGCTGGAGCAGCGGCTGGATCCGCAGGCGCTGGCCGACGTAGGGCTGACCCCGGCCCAGCTGCAGGCCCTGAACCGCCTGCTGCGCCAGGCCCAGGCCGATGCCCCCGCCCCGGTGGCCGTCGCGGCGGCACCTGCCGCAGGCCGGGGTGTGCCGACGCCGGCCCCGATGTTCCCCGGGCTGGACGACGGCCCCATCAACGCCAAGGTCACCGGCCAGGTGGACGGCTGGGCCCCCGGCACGGTGTTCACCCTGGACAACGGCCAGCAGTGGCAGGTACTCAAGGGCGAGATGAAGCTCAAGACCGCCCGCAGCAACCCCGGGATCGTCGTGGTGCCGGGCATCGCCGGGCGCTGGTTCCTGCAGGTGGATGAAGACCTGCCCAAGGCGCGGGTATTCCGCATCCGCTGACGGGACGACCCGTGGCGCCGGTCAGCCGGGCGGCGCCCGGCGCCACACCGGGCGCGCATCGGTGCGAAAATGGTCGGGATCTTCACGGAGTACCTCGATGACCCGTACCGCTCTGATTACTGGCGCCACGTCCGGCTTTGGCGCCGCCGCTGTCCACCGTTTCGCCCAGGCCGGCTGGCGCGTGATCGCCACCGGGCGCCGTGCCGAGCGCCTGCAGCCGCTGGTCGACGCCTACGGTCCCGAGCGCGTGCATGCCGCGGTGTTCGACGTGCGCGACAGTGTGGCGATGGAAGCGGCCCTGGCGGCCCTGCCGGCCGGCTTCGCCGACATCGACCTGCTGGTCAACAACGCCGGCCTGGCCCAGGGCACCGCCCCGGCGCAGAGCGCCTCGCTGGAAGACTGGCGCACCATGATCGACACCAACGTCACCGCCCTGGTGACGCTGACCCATCGCCTGTTGCCGCAGCTGGTCGCGCGCAAGGGTGCGATCATCAACATCAGCTCCGTTGCCGGCGTCTACCCGTACCCGGGCGGCAATGCCTACGGCGGCACCAAGGCCTTCGTCAGCCAGTTCTCGCTGGGCCTGCGCTCGGACCTGCACGGCAGCGGCGTGCGCGTGACCACGATCGAGCCGGGCATGGCCGAAACCGAGTTCACCGTGGTCCGCACCCATGGTGACCAGGCCGCCTCGGACAAGCTCTACACCGGTGCCAACCCGATGACCGCCGACGACATCGCCGAGCAGATCTTCTGGGTCGCCTCGCTGCCGGCGCACCTGAACATCAATCGCCTCGAAGTGATGCCGGTCAGCCAGTCGTTCGCCGGCTTCCAGGTCGCGCGCGACTGAGCGCATCATCCGCTTGCCGCCAGCGAGGGGTGCTGTCCGAAACAACAACGCCGACCAAAGGGCCGGCATTCGGGGTGCATCTGGAGCAACAGCCCCCTTGGAGTGCAAGGGGGCGCGCCGGCAGGCGCGGGGATGTGGAGGTACCAGCAGGGGCCCGAGGTTTCGCGTAGCGCAACCTTGGGGTAGTCGCGCGGCGCGCGGCTACTGCGCCTTGATCGCCATCGCCTGAAGCCCCGTCCCATCCAGCTTCTGCTTCGCCTCGGCCAGCTCCCCGGCGCTGCCATACGGCCCCATGCGCACGCGGTATACCGTCTTGCCGTTGATCTGCGCCGATTCCACCCGCGCGGCCAGGCCGATCATGGCCAGCTTGGCCTTGGTCGCTTCGGCGTCGCCAGACGCGCCGAACGCACCGGCCTGCAGGATGTAGCGCACGTTGCTGGCTGCCGGCTCAGCCGCCCCGGCAGCAGGCGTCGCCGCCGCCGGCGTCGGTGCAGCCGGAGCCGCCGCCGCGGTCTGCGCCG
>NZ_KV791309.1:0-3526 GCF_001807865.1 Stenotrophomonas sp. HMSC10F06
GGGTAAAAACCCTGGCGATGACCTACTCTCGCATGGCTTAGGCCACACTACCATCGGCGCAGCTGCGTTTCACTTCCGAGTTCGGGATGGGATCGGGTGGTTCCACAGCGCTAATTTCACCAGGGAGACAGTTGGAGCGTCGCCATCCTAAGGAACGGATAAGGCGCCTGCCTCTCGTAAGTCTTGTGACGTAGCGTGCACTTGGGATCTATCGACATGTCATGTCGGCCAAGGCAACTTGAGGTTATATGGTCAAGCCACACGGATCATTAGTATCAGTTAGCTCAATACATTGCTGTACTTACACACCTGACCTATCAACCACATAGTCTATATGGTTCCTTCAGGGGGCTTGTGCCCCGGGAGATCTCATCTTGAGGCGCGCTTCCCGCTTAGATGCTTTCAGCGGTTATCGCTTCCGAACATAGCTACCCGGCAATGCCACTGGCGTGACAACCGGAACACCAGAGGTTCGTCCACTCCGGTCCTCTCGTACTAGGAGCAGCCCCTCTCAAATCTCCAACGCCCATGGCAGATAGGGACCGAACTGTCTCACGACGTTCTGAACCCAGCTCGCGTACCACTTTAAATGGCGAACAGCCATACCCTTGGGACCGACTACAGCCCCAGGATGTGATGAGCCGACATCGAGGTGCCAAACACCGCCGTCGATATGAACTCTTGGGCGGTATCAGCCTGTTATCCCCGGAGTACCTTTTATCCGTTGAGCGATGGCCCTTCCATACAGAACCACCGGATCACTAAGTCCTAGTTTCCTACCTGCTTGATCCGTCGATCTTGCAGTCAAGCACGCTTATGCCTTTGCACACAGTGCGCGATGTCCGACCGCGCTGAGCGTACCTTCGAGCTCCTCCGTTACTCTTTAGGAGGAGACCGCCCCAGTCAAACTACCCACCATACACGGTCCCCGATCCAGATTATGGACCTAGGTTAGAACGTCAAGCACGACAGGGTGGTATTTCAAGGATGGCTCCACCACAGCTAGCGCCATGGTTTCATAGCCTCCCACCTATCCTACACAGACGAACTCAACGTTCAGTGTAAAGCTATAGTAAAGGTTCACGGGGTCTTTCCGTCTTGCCACGGGAACGCTGCATCTTCACAGCGATTTCAATTTCACTGAGTCTCGGGTGGAGACAGCGCCGCTGTCGTTACGCCATTCGTGCAGGTCGGAACTTACCCGACAAGGAATTTCGCTACCTTAGGACCGTTATAGTTACGGCCGCCGTTTACTGGGGCTTCGATCAAGAGCTTCGCCTTGCGGCTGACCCCATCAATTAACCTTCCAGCACCGGGCAGGCGTCACACCCTATACGTCCACTTTCGTGTTTGCAGAGTGCTGTGTTTTTGATAAACAGTCGCAGCGGCCTGGTTACTGCGGCCCTCTTCAGCTATAGCTCGCATGAGCCACCAAAAAGGGCGCACCTTCTCCCGAAGTTACGGTGCCATGTTGCCTAGTTCCTTCACCCGAGTTCTCTCAAGCGCCTGAGAATTCTCATCCTACCCACCTGTGTCGGTTTACGGTACGGTCTGCGTAAGCTGAAGCTTAGGAGCTTTTCCTGGAAGCGTGGTATCAGTGACTTCGCCTTAAAGGCTCGTCTCGGTGCTCGGTCTTAAAGGATCCCGGATTTGCCAAAGATCCAAACCTACCGCCTTTCCCCCGGACAACCAACGCCGGGTACACCTAACCTTCTCCGTCCCTCCATCGCACTTACGCGAGGTGCAGGAATATTAACCTGCTTCCCATCGACTACGACTTTCGTCCTCGCCTTAGGGGCCGACTCACCCTGCGCCGATTAACGTTGCGCAAGGAAACCTTGGGCTTTCGGCGTGCGGGTTTTTCACCCGCATTATCGTTACTCATGTCAGCATTCGCACTTCCGATACCTCCAGCAGACTTCTCAATCCACCTTCAACGGCTTACGGAACGCTCCTCTACCGCGTACATATAAATATGCACACCCCAAGCTTCGGTTCACTGCTTAGCCCCGTTAAATCTTCCCCGCAGACCGACTCGACCAGTGAGCTATTACGCTTTCTTTAAAGGGTGGCTGCTTCTAAGCCAACCTCCTGGCTGTCTGTGCCTTTCCACATGGTTTTCCACTTAGCAGTGAATTTGGGACCTTAGCTGTGGGTCTGGGTTGTTTCCCTTTTCACGACGGACGTTAGCACCCGCCGTGTGTCTCCCATACAGTCCGTCTCGGTATTCGGAGTTTGCAATGGTTTGGTAAGTCGCGATGACCCCCTAGCCATAACAGTGCTCTACCCCCGAGAGGATACATATGAGGCGCTACCTAAATAGCTTTCGAGGAGAACCAGCTATCTCCGGGTTCGATTAGCTTTTCACTCCTAATCACAGCTCATCCCCGTCTTTTGCAACAGACGTGGGTTCGGGCCTCCAGTACCTGTTACGGCACCTTCACCCTGGCCATGACTAGATCACCCGGTTTCGGGTCTACTGCCCGCGACTATGCGCCCTTATCAGACTCGGTTTCCCTTCGCCTCCCCTATACGGTTAAGCTTGCCACGAACAGTAAGTCGCTGACCCATTATACAAAAGGTACGCAGTCACTCTTTCGAGCTCCTACTGCTTGTACGCACACGGTTTCAGGATCTATTTCACTCCCCTCTCCGGGGTTCTTTTCGCCTTTCCCTCACGGTACTGGTTCACTATCGGTCGGTCAGTAGTATTTAGCCTTGGAGGATGGTCCCCCCATGTTCAGACAGGGTTTCACGTGCCCCGCCCTACTCGTCTTCACTGGAGTGGCCCTTTTAAATACAGGGCTATCACCTTCTATGGCCAGCCGTTCCAGGCTGTTTTTCTAGAACCATTCCAGCTTAAGGGCTAGTCCCCGTTCGCTCGTCGCTACTCAGGGAATCTCGGTTGATTTCTTTTCCTCTGGTTACTTAGATATTTCAGTTCACCAGGTTCGCTTCCAGCAGCTATGTATTCACTGCAGGATACCCGCAAGCGGGTGGGTTTCCCCATTCGGACATTACCGGATCAAAGCTTGTTGCCAGCTCCCCGATACTTTTCGCAGGCTGCCACGTCCTTCATCGCCTCTGACCGCCAAGGCATCCACCGTGTGCGCTTATTCGCTTGACCATATAACCGCAAGTTGCCTTGGGTTATATATATGACCTGGGGGTACAAAGCCCAGATACGAAATATAACGACTCAATTAATAAGAAGACATTTAAGTCTTCCGCCTTAGCCTCACGACACGTCTAAGATAGAATCTCAAAACGCTCGCTACGTCACAAGTTTTAAAAGAACACGTACCAGCCACAATGCTGATCCGTAATAAATTCTTTGTATGCGCTAGTCATTCAGAGTGGTGGGTCTGGGTAGACTCGAACTACCGACCTCACCCTTATCAGGGGTGCGCTCTAACCACCTGAGCTACAGACCCAATGTCCGTTCAGCTCATTGCTACCGCGTCGATAAACTCGCGGCGTGTGGTGGAGCCTGTCGGGATCGAACCGACGACCCCCTGCTTGCAAA
>NZ_KV791310.1:0-87083 GCF_001807865.1 Stenotrophomonas sp. HMSC10F06
ATGGCTGCGGCTAACCTGCGGGGGGATTACCAACCGTTCGGACGGAGAGCCCCAGTTCATGCGCGATCTGCTTGGCGCGCAGGCCCCGTGCGAGAAATTCGAGCACGCGCAGTTGCTTGTCGGTCGGGGTGTATTGCGGGGTTGCGCCATGAACGATGGCCTGCGCGGCGATGCTTGAAGATACATATGTGTTTCCATCCAGAACCGCTGTAATCGCACAGATCAGTTCCTCCCCGGCAGCGCTCTTAAGAACGAAGCCGCGCGCGCCTGCGCGGATGGCATCGGCGGCCAGTGATGGCTCATCGTGCATTGTCAAAAATACGAAAGGAACGTTGCAGCCTTGTTCCATCATCACTTTCATTGCATCGATTCCGCTCATGCCAGGCATGCTAATGTCCGCGACCACCACGTCGGGCGGGTCGCGCTCGACCGTCTCGATCAGTCTTTCGCCGTCGGCCACCAACACGATTGACTCGAACGAATTCATCAGCAGCCGCTCGATCCCTTGGGCCACCAGGATGTGGTCATCCGCCAGCACGACACTTCGACCCCCACAGCAGGGGTCTTCAAAGACCGCGAGATCCATGCGCTCCACTCCTCCGCCAAGGCTGTTCGGGGTTGCACGGATACAGACCACTTCAGAGTGGCTTATCCCTGCTCAGGAACCTGGATACTGGTGGTTGAGCAGGTGATGGAGTCGTGACTTAATCCATCAAGCGGGTGATTTCCAGTATGGATGACGGAGCACATTTCTCGTTCCGTGATGCTTGCACGTTTGGGATGTGACCTCCGTGCTCGGAGGAATATGATGTGCCGCAGAGTGGACCACATCCCAGCGCCTTCTTCCGTCACCACATGCAGCCGTATGAACGGTTAAGAACATGTCGGATTTCTCGGCAGATCTACACACAACGTCAACCTGGCTCGGTGGAGCGGACTCAATAAGGTCGATTCAACGGACAAGCGTCTACGCTCATGTTTGAAACCGGCTTGAGTCAGCCAGCACTCGGCGAACTGGCCGCGCTGATACACGGGCAGTTGCACCGGAGGCTGGTAGTGAGCGAGTGTGCTGTCCTTCCCGCGCAGATGGGCGATCGCTTCGCGGTGCTCGTAGAACTTTTCGAGAACAGGCACTACGTCGATTTGTCGTGGAGCGTCACCTGTAAGTAAGGCGATGTCGCTATGAGAAGCTCCGCCAGCGCTCAGATTGGTTACCAGCGTGTGCGGAAACGCATGGAACCTGACGCCTCTTCCAAACCCTGAGTTCTTCAAATATCGACCGAACTCGGCAAACAGCGTTTGGCTGCCGTGTGCGTTTTTCTCACCGGTTTTGCAGTTCGTCCCAGCGGCGACGTCCCCCCGAGATTGAGTAGCGAAGCGGTTTGGAGTCCAATCCTCAATGACAAGGAGATTGGACGTGAAGAAGCGCTTTGACCAGACCTTCGTCTGTTGAAAATTCCGAAGAGCAGATCATCGGCTTCCTACGCGAAGCTGAGGCCGGCATGCCCATTAAGGACCTCTGCCGCCAGCACGGCTTCAGCGAGGCCTCGTACTACCTGTGGCGCAGCAAGTTCGGCGGCATGAGCGTGCCCGACGCCAAGCGGCTCAAGGACCTGGAGGCGGAGAACACACGCCTGAAGAAGCTACTGGCAGAACAGGTCTTCGAGAACGACGTCATCAAGGATGCGTTGCGAAAAAAGTGGTGACCGCACCGGCGCGCAGGCTGCTGGTGCGGAGCATGGTCGAGAAGGGGTTGAGCGAGCGGCGGGCGCTGAAGGTGGTGCGGATGAGCGCTAGCGCGCTGCGCTATGAGCCTCGGGCCGACCACAACGTTGAGCTGCGCGAGCAGATCGCCGCGCTGGCGCATCGGCACAGACGCTACGGGGTGGGCATGATCCATTTGAAACTGCGACAGAAAGGGCTGGTCGTGAACTACAAGCGAGTGGAGCGCTTGTATCAGGAAGCGGGCCTGCAGGTGCGTCGCAGAAAGCGTAAGAAGGTGCCGGTAGGCGAGCGCCAGCCCCTCCTGCGGCCGTCCGCTGCCAATGAGGTGTGGTCGATGGACTTCGTGTTCGACCGCACCGCGGAAGGCCGGGTGATCAAGTGCCTGACCATTGTCGACGACGCCACCCACGAGGCTGTTGCCATCGAAGTGGAGCGGGCAATTTCCGGGGGGACGTCGGACAACGAGTCCTTGTTCAAGCTTTACGAGCAAAATTTGATTGTCTGCTCTGGGTGCGGATGGAGCTTTGACGTCAATTCAGGTGTGGAGGCAGCGGCGGCCGATTAAATTGACGCCCTAACCAACGCCAGCCGACATCGCTGTGCTTGAGTCAATGCACTTTGGCAATAGACTGGAAGGACACTCACCAGGACACATTCTGGCTAGAGTTCTTCATTAAGAGCAATGGGTTAGTGTTGGGGTTGTTTAGTCCCACTGTCTCCGCCAATGACCAATTTGCAGACCCAAGGCTAGCCGCGCTCCTACACAGAGGCCAACCCACGCCCCCGCCGAGTCGCACCAGGCGAGTACCCCATAACACGCTTGTAAGCCCGGCTGAAAGCCGCCTGCGACGCGTACCCAAGACGCTCTGCCACCACCTCGATGGAGAGGTTCTGGTGGCTCAGCCATTGACTGGCCAAGTGCATACGCAGCTCGGTCACATATCGCAGCGGCGCGGTTCCCATGACAGTCTGGAACCGTTCCGCAAAGACAGACCGTGAGATGTTGGATTCCGCAGCCAGCGCTTCGACCGTCCAGTCACGCCCAGGGTCTTTGTGCAGGGCAAGCAACGACAGTGACAGACGCGGGTCGCGCAGGGCCATGACCAGGCCGGAGGCGCCGTCGCAACCGCGCTCGACCCAGTCACGGACAATCATGGCGGCCACTGCATCCGCAAGCCGGGCGAGGATTCCTGCATAGCCAATGCGTCCGGAACACACCTCGCGCTTCATCGCGTCGACCATCGGCAACAGCCCCGGGAACTGCGTGGCGTTGCCATCGCACAACATCGCCGCCGGCATCACCTTGCTCAACCCTTGCATGCCGCCCAGATCGAACACCATGCAGCCGTGGAAGAGCACGGCGCTGGGCACGGCATGTGTGCTCGGGCACGTGTCTATTCCGCTCACCGCGTCGCCCAACGGGGCTGCGTCGATCGTTTCCAGGCACTGGACGGGATGGTCCTCGCCCGACAGCAACGCGTGTTCGTCTCCGCGGGGAAGAAGCACGACATCCCCGGCGGATAGACGGTGTTGGCTGCCGTCTGCGCCACGAAGAATCGCCGTGCCCACTGCCAGGTAATGGAAGTAGGCATGGCCTGGCTTCCGGGGAAATCCAAGCCCGAAGGTCGGCCCGGTCTGAATGCGCCGGTATTGAACGCCATGCAGCCGCATGCCGGTCAGCAGTTCGCTGATCAGGTCGGTGGGCTGGAGTGGCGTGTGGCTCATTGAGACGGGCCGGGGTTTCGATCAAAAATACAGGTCGGGCAATCATAGATCATCCTGACTTGGCTCCCTAGACTCTCGGCTGCACGAATGCACTGGGATCTGTGATGAGCAATAACGTAGTTGATGCCGCGAACACGCCTGATTCTGTGGACAGGGGGAGCGGGGAGCCTTCTTCATCGGCATGGGTGGCGGTGTTTTCGCTGGCCATGGGGGTCTTCGGGCTGCTCACCGCGGAATATCTGCCTGCCAGCCTGTTGACCCCGATGGCGGCGGATCTGGGGGTGTCGGAGGCGCTGGCCGGGCAAGCGGTGACGGTCACTGCGGTTGTGGCCTTGTTCGCTGGGCTGCTGGTGCCGCGGCTGACCCGCTCGATAGATAGGCGCCTGGTGCTGTTGAGTTTCACGGCCCTGATGATTCTCTCCAACGCCTTGGTGGCGTTGTCGTCCAGCATGGGGGTCCTGCTGGTGATGCGCGTCCTTCTGGGCATCGCGCTGGGCGGTTTCTGGAGCATGGCAGCGGCCGTGGCCATGCGGTTGGTGCCGCCCCAGCGCGTGCCTCGCGCGCTCTCGATCATCTTCAGCGGGATTGCGGTCGGCACGGTGGTGTCGGTTCCGTTGGGGAGCTACCTCGGCGGGCTGCTGGGTTGGCGCAGCGCCTTCTGGGCGGCGACGGCGGTGGGTGGACTCACGTTTGCGTTCCAGTGGTTCACGCTGCCCCGGATGGCCCCGCGCCAGGCGGCAGTCCCGCAGTCGGTGGTGGCGCTCCTGCGCCGCCCAGGCGTTGCGGTCGGCATGCTGGGCTGCGTCCTGGCGCACACCGGTCAGTACTCGCTCTTTACTTACATCCGCCCCACGTTGGAGAGCCTGGGGCAGATGAGCGCCGATGGCCTGGCGCTGATCCTGCTCGGGTTCGGTGTGGCGAATTTCGTTGGCACTCTCCTGGCCGGCTGGCTCATGGAGCGCAGTCTGAAAGTCACGCTGGTGCTCATGCCTGCCTTGGTTGGCGTAGCCGCGCTGGGCATGCTCCTGTTGCCGGTGGGCGTCGGCGGGCTGTCGATCCTGGTAGCACTGTGGGGTCTGGCCTTCGGCGGCGTGCCGGTTGCGTGGTCGAGCTGGGTCGCGCGTGCGGTGCCTGACCAGGCCGAGAGTGCCGGCGGGATGGTGGTCGCTGCAGTGCAGTCGTCCATCGCAGCGGGCGCCGCGTTGGGTGGCGTGGTGTTCGGGCTGGGCGGCATCGTTGCAGTCCTTGTCGTTGCCGCGGCGGTGATGCTCCTCGCCAGCCTGCTCATCGCGCTGCGGGTCAGGGTGAGCTCGACGCCGTTGTCCGCAGGTCCGGCGTTTCATATCTAGGCGACCACACCAGGAATGCACGTCGGGAGTGAAGGACTGTCGATGCAGTCGGCGTCCTGTCTCCGCTTCCGCTAAAGTGCTCGGCCCTGTTTTAGCTGGCGCTCGCTCCCGAGCGTGCACTTGAAGGACGTCGTTGTTGATGGTGGTGAAAGGTCTGGTGGTGTTGTTTTTGGTTTCTGCGTCGTTTTCTGGTGTGGCAGCAGAGCTGGTTGGCCGCGCGACGGTCACGGACGGGGACACCCTCACCGTGGCCAAGCGGCGCATCCGCCTGTGGGGCATCGATGCGCCGG
Organism: Stenotrophomonas sp. HMSC10F06; assembly: GCF_001807865.1. NCBI lineage: Bacteria > Pseudomonadati > Pseudomonadota > Gammaproteobacteria > Lysobacterales > Lysobacteraceae > Stenotrophomonas > Stenotrophomonas sp. HMSC10F06. The sequence goes on from NZ_KV791310.1 coordinate 5,090, forward strand.
AAAGCGCGCAGCAATGCACCGGTAAAGATGGGCGCACTTGGCCCTGTGGTCGTCGGTCAGCCGCCGCGCTGGACGGCCATCTGCTGGAAAAAACCGTTCGTTGCCAGCCCAAGGACACGGACCGCTACGGCAGGGTGGTGGCGGAGTGCTTTGTCCAGGGGGCGTCGGTCAATCGGTGGATGGTGCGCTCCGGTTGGGCGGTGGCGTACCGCCAGTACGCCACGGCATTCATCGCGGACGAAGCCGACGCGCGCCAGCACCAGCGGAACCTCTGGCAGGGGCCGTTCCAGATGCCAGCCGACTATCGTCGCAGCAAGCGTGACCAGGCCGCGCGACACGCCCCGGTGGCCACGCAACCGGCGCCGGGCGGATGCCAAATCAAGGGCAACATCTCCCGCCAAGGCAAGAAGATCTACCACGTGCCGGGCCAGCGGGACTACGCGCGCACGAGTATCCACACGAGCCGCGGCGAGCGCATGTTCTGCAGCCCTGCCGACGCAGTGCGGGCAGGGTGGCAGCCGGCCAAGCGCTGAGCGTCTCAAACCCTCCCATGCAGGCGGCGACGCAGAGCGCCCGACGCTGCCGCGATGGCCATCGCAGGCAACGCCAGCACCAGTGCATACACCAGTCCGGCGAGCAACAACGGGCCAACGCCCGAGACCACGGCCACCACCGGCACCTGCAGCGCCATGAGCAACAGTCCCCACAGCCACGCCTTGCGGGGGAAGCAGGCGCCTAGAACCGCGGCGATAGCCAGTGCGATGGGATAGACGACGGTCCAGAACGCCGGCGCATCCCAAGGCTCGCCGCCGGGTGTCCGCCAGGCCACCAGCACCCAGAACACCACGCCGACCTTCAGCGTGACAGCCGCTGCTGCAAGAAGATTTCCCGTCGTCCGCATCGTTGTTCTCCTGCGCGAACAGGCAGGATGCCATCGTTCGACGGGTGAGTGCTTCTACTTCATGGCCTCAAACGGCACCAGTGACGCCCACACCAGCAGCAGGGCCAGCCACATCCAGCGCCAGCGGCCCATGCCTTGCCTCGCTGCGCGCCAGGGGCAGCGCACGGCCGTCATGCCCTTGGCCAGTGGCATGGTCGGGCCTAGAAGGTGTACGCAGCTTGCACGTACACACGGCGCGGCTCACCCGGGAAGTGGCCGGTGCGCTCGGTGAACCCGCTGGCGGCGTACACCTTGTCGAACAGGTTTTTGACGTTGGCCTGGAACTGCCACTGCTGCCACTGGGTCTTCCAGCTCATGTCGAACACGGTGTACGGCTTCACCCGTTGGCCATCCAGGCTGACGCGCTCATCCACGTAATCGGCGCCGAAACCGATGGCCGAACGGATTGCCGGCAGGTCGTAGCGTGTCCACAAGCCTAGCTTGTTCTGCGGCGCATTGGCGAAGCGATCGCCGGACGCATTGGTGATGCCGTTGCTGCCGGCATCTTTCACCCGCGCATCGTTGTACGCGTAGGTGAGGTTGAGCACCCAGCGGTCGGTGACATCGGCCAGCAGGTCCAGCTCCATGCCCGTACTGCGCACCAGGCCCAGGGCGGCCAGTTGGTTGACGCCGTCCACGATCTCACCGGTGGCCTGCACGATATTGCTGCGGTCGATCCGGTACGCGGCCAGGTTCAAGGTGACGCGCTCGGCCAGCAGGGATTTCAACCCGACTTCCCATTGTCTGCTGCGCTCGGCATCGAACGGGCCGCCCGCCTCGGCGCTCTGGTTGGCCGCGCTCTGGGGCATGAAGCCGCTGGCGATGTTGGCGTAGAGATTGATGCCTTCCCGCACGGTGTACGTGCTGCCCAGCCGCCAGCTGATGTCGTTGCCATCCACCGCGGTGCCGGCAATGCGGTCATCGTCCTTGAACCCGTCCCAGCGCAGTCCGGCCAGCACATGCCAGCGCGGGGTCAGCGTCAGTTCGTCCTGGAGGTAGCCGCCATAGCGTTTGCTGCGCGTGCTCGTGCTCCGCCAGGGCAGGGCGGCCAGGTTGTAGTCGCGCCACGAACTTGCGCCATACACCGGGTTGAACAGGTCGATGCCTGGCACCGGGCCGGCACCCCGCGCCAGGTCCGCGCTGTTGGCCGTCTGCGCGGTGAAGTCGGCATCCTGCTGGTACACATCGGCGCCAAACAGCACCTTGTGCTCGATGCGGCCGGTGCTGACACGCCACACTGCGTTGGCGTTGGCGGTGAAGGCATCGTTGTCGCGGATCTGGTTGCGCAGCTGGCGGGTCATCCATTCAGGCACGCCGTCGCGGTTGCGGTCGATCAGCCCCATCGGCTCGTGGTAGATCTGGTGCTCGTTGTTCTCGAACCAGCGCGCACCCACATCCACGTCCAGGTTGGTGCTGGGCGAGAAGCGGTACTGCGCCAGCGCCACCTTGGCGCGCATGTCGAGGAAGTCGGTGGCTTCGTTGTGGTTCCAACGCCGGTCAGTCAGAAAACTGCCGTTGTCGTCCACCGGTACGCCACGCAGGCGGTTGCCGCCCAGGTTCTGGGTGATGTCGGTGAACTGCAGGGTCAACTCGCCGGTGTCGCCCACGTCGAAGGCGAGCGATGCATCACCGATCACGCTTTCGCTGTCCGCGTTCCAGCGCACGCCCTGCTCGGTGTCGCCATACAGCCCGGCGCGGTAGCGCACGCTGCCAGCGGCGTTCATCGGCCCGGTGGCCTCGATCGATGCAGCACGGAAATCGTTGTTGCCGGCCTGCAGTTCGATGCGGCGCTCGGGCGTGGCTTTCGGCTTGCGCGTCACGTAGTTGATGACGCCGCCGGCATCACCGCCGCCGTACAGGGCGCCGGCCGGTCCCTTCAGGACCTCCACGCGCTCGATGTTGAACAGCTGCGGGACCGAAAAACCGGCATAGGGGTCGCCGCGCAGGCCGTCATACAGCACGTTTTCCTGGCGGAAGCCGCGCAGGGTCACGCCGGCGTAGCTGAAGAAGCTGATGCCGCTGATGCTGCGGTACAGGTCGGTGATCTGGCGGGCCGCCTGGTCTTCGATCAGCTCACGCGGCACCACCTGGATGGACTGCGGCACCAGCGCCAGCGGCGTATCCGTCCGCGTGCCCACCGCGGCGTCGTCGACCCGGTAGAGGGTCTGGGCGCGGCCGAGGACCTGAACGGCGTCGAGCTGCTGCACATCGGGGGAGGAGGGAGGAGCGGCGTGTGCCGAAAGGCAGGCGAAGGTCAGGGGCAGGCCCAGGGCAGAGAGACGAAACGACGGGCGGGTCATCGGGGGCAGGGGGGGGGTGTAGTTGCGAATGAGAAATGTTAACATGCAGCCTCAGTCGCTCAATCGGCTGCATCACCCCAAGGCGGTGCAGCGCCCGATAATGCAAGTCGCGTTGCTCCTGGACGTGCGGCGCAAGGCCACGGGATAGCGCGCGCTTGAGCCGCTCCGGCGTTACAGCTCCACGACCACTTTGCCCTTCGCCCGCCCGCTCTCCACGTAAGCCAGCGCGCCCTGGGTGTCCTGCAACGGAAACACCCGATCAATGACCGGTGCGATCGCGCCGGATTCCACAAGCGAGGTGATGGTGCACAATTGCGCCCCATCGGCTCGCATGAAGACGAAGGTATACGTGACTCCCTTCTTCTTGGCCTTGCTGCGGATGCCGTGGCTGAGCAGGCGCATCACCTGTTTGAGCGGCCAAGCCAAGCCACGCGCGGCGGCGAAGGCGGGCGTGGGCGGGCCCGAGATGGAGATGAGGTGGCCACCCGGCTTGAGGATCTGCAGCGAGCGCTCCAGTTCCTCCTTGCCCAGGCTGTTGAGCACCACGTCGTAGTCGCGCAGGTCCGCGGCGAAATCCTGCCGCCGGTAGTCGATGACCACATCCGCGCCCAGCGCCTTTACCCATCCCACGTTGGGCGTGCTGGTGGTGGTGGCAACGAACGCGCCAAGGTGTTTGGCCAGCTGGATCGCCACGGTGCCGACGCCGCCGGAGCCGGCCTGGATGAAGACCTTCTGCCCGAGCTTCAGCTGGGCGGTTTCCACCAGGGCCTGCCATGCAGTCAGCGCGACCAGCGGCAGCGAGGCGGCCTCTACCATGGTGAGGTTGGCGGGCTTGAGGGCCACGGAGGCGGCGTTGACGGCGATGAACTCGGCGAACGCGCCGATGCGGTCATCGTCGGGACGTGCATACACCTCATCGCCCGGTTTGAACTGGGAAACGCCGGCGCCCACGCGCTCCACCGTTCCGGCCAGGTCGTTGCCCAGAATCAGCGGCAGGCGATACGGCAGGATCACCTTGAATTCGCCACGCCGGATCCTGGGGTCCAGCGCGTTGACGCTGGCCGCGTGCACGAGGATGAGCACATCGCCGTCGCGCAGCGCTGGCGTTGGCACGTCATTGATATGGCCCGTTTCGTTCTTGCCATAGCGGTCGATGAGGAAGGCTTTCATGGGCGATAGCGCTCCGCTGCCTGCGCCTGGCGGATGTCCGAGATCAGGCCTTGGCGCGATGCCTCCAGCGTGTCCCAGCGGGCGGCCACATGCAATGGCGGAATGGTCACGGTTTCGCGGCGATCGAAGCCGACCAGGGCGGCATCGACCAGCTCGCCGACGTCCATCACTTCGGGCAACGTGTTGATGTCGATACCGGCACGCTCCCAGATCTCGGTGCGGGTGGCTGCGGGCAGCACGGCCTGCACGTAAACGCCCTTGGGCGACAGCTCCAGGCTGAGCCCCTGCGACAGGAACAGGACGAAGGCCTTGCTCGCACCGTAGACGGACATGCCGAACTCGGGCGCCAAGCCGACCACCGAGCCGATGTTGACGATCGCGCCTTCGCCGGCGTTGGCCAGCCGCGGGGCGATGGCCGCAGCCAGGCGCGTCAGGGCGAGTGTGTTGAGGGTGACCACTTGATCGATGCTGTCGGCCGACTGGTCGGTGAAGCCGCCGGATTGCGCCACGCCCGCGTTGTTGATCAGGATGCCGATGCAGGCATCGTCGCGCAGGCGGGTTTCCACGGTGGCCAGATCGGTGCGCACGGTGAGGTCGGCCGGCAGGACGTCTACGGCGACCCCGGTGTCCTGGCGCAGGCGGGCGGCCAGCGACTCCAGGCGGGCCGTGTCGCGCGCGACCAGCACCAGGTCGTGGCCGCGGCGCGCGAAGCGTTCGGCGTAGACGGTGCCGATACCGCTGGAGGCGCCGGTGATGAGGACGGTGGGAAGCTGGCTCATGGTGTGTCTCGTGGAAGGGGGGGGCGGCAGGGCGTTGTCGACGGCTTACCGGGGCGTTGTATCGGTCAACGCGGGGTCCCGCCCGGCGGTGGCGACGGCTGACGGTGCGCAGCAATGATGATGACCGTCATCTTAGATGTCAACGGTTTGATGATGGTAGTCATCTATCGTGGTAAAGTGCGCTTCACCAAGGCAGAGCGTGAAGAGAGACCGGGTCATGAAGGTCACCAAGGCACAGGCGCAGGCCAACCGGGCGCACATCGTCGACACCGCCTCCACGCTGTTCCGGGAGCGGGGCTACGACGGCGTGGGCGTGGCCGATCTGATGGCGGCTGCCGGCTTCACCCACGGCGGCTTCTACAAGCATTTCGGGTCGAAGGCCGACCTGATGGCCGAGGCGGCGAGCTGCGGCCTGGCCAGATCGGCCGAGGCCGCGGCCGGCACGGACCGGGAGAGCTTCGTGCGCCATTACCTTTCCCGTGAGCACCGGGACGCGCCGGGCCAGGGCTGCACCATGGCAGCGTTGTGCACCGACGCGGCGCGTCAGCCGGCCGCGGTCAAGGCGGCCTTTGCGGCAGGCATCGAGGCGCAGCTGGCGGCCGATTCCACCCGGGAAGAGCAGGCCGACACCGCCACGGCCGAACAGGCGCGCGCGCGGCGGATCGCCTTGATGGCGCAGGCTGTAGGGGCGATGGTGCTGTCCCGGTCCTGCCCGGACGATTCGGCGATGGCGGACGAACTTCTGGATGTCTGCCGGGCGGATGTGCTGGCGCGGATGTCAGGGGTGTCTGCGCCCTGACGCGTGTCGGGCGAGCCCCATGCGATGGTGAACCCATACCCGATTGGTCACTATTTGCCCGCTCTATCTGGCAGCGCTACCCTTGCGGTATGCCTATTTCAACCTCCGCAGTGCCCGATGCCGGGCGTGGCCCCGCCGAGCACGATGTGCGCACCCAGATCATCGAGGCGGCCACCGCGCACTTCAGCCATTACGGCTACGACAAGACCACGGTGTCCGACCTGGCCAAAGCCATCGGCTTTTCCAAGGCGTACATCTACAAGTTCTTTACCTCCAAGCAGGCGATCGGTGAGGTGATCTGCGCCAACTGCCTCAGCCAGATCGAACGCGACGTAGATGACGCGTTGGAGGGTATCCAGGCGCCGCCGGAGAGGCTCCGCGCGCTGTTCACCGTGATTGTGGCGTCCAGTCTTCGCCTGTTCCTGCAGGATCGGCGACTGTATGAGATCGCGGTCGCGGCCGCGACGGACGATTGGCCCTCCGTCCAGGCGTACAAGCACCGCATCCGCCAGCGGGTGGAGGACATCGTCCAGGAAGGTCGCGCTGCCGGGGTGTTCGAGAGCACGACACCGTTGGGCGACACCAGCCGCGCCGTCTACCAGGTTCTGGTGCCTTACCTGAACCCGGTGACGCTGCCGCACGTATCGGCCCTGCATGCGGAAGCGCCCGAGGCTCTGCACCAACTGGTCCTGCGGAGCCTTGCGATGCCACCCAAGTGACTATTGACTGGATTGGTCACTAGGAACAGAATGCGCCCGGATATCCCACTCCGGAAGACCGTATGCGGCGCCGTTCTGTACTCACAGCCATTTCCTGTGTTGTTCCGTTGTTCCTTGTGGCCTGCAGCAAGCCGGGTGAAAGCGACCCCCGAACCGCACCGCCGATCGTCCGGGTGGCGCAGGTGCAGCCGGGCATCGGAAACGCGCGCACCTTCACCGGCACCATCGCCGCACGGGTGCAGAGCGATCTGGCCTTCCGGGTGGGAGGCAAGGTCACTGAGCGCCGCGTTGAGACGGGACAGACGGTCAAGCGCGGCGACGTGCTCTATCGGATGGATCCGCTCGACCTGAATCTGGCTGCAGCTTCCCAGCAGCAGGCCGTCATCGCGGCCCGTGCGCAGAGCGTGCAGGCCACGGCGGACGAGGCGCGCTATCGCGACTTGGCAGCCAAGGGCGTGGTGTCCCGCTCGGCGTACGATCAGATGAAGGCGGCGGCAGACGCGGCGGCTGCGCAGCTCAAGGCGGCCGACGCCCAGGCCCGGGTGGCACGCAACGCCAGTCAGTACACCGCGCTTGTTGCCGATGCCGATGGGGTGGTCATGGCCGTTCTGGCCGAGCCCGGCCAGGTAGTGGCGGCGGGGCAGATCGTCGCCCGGCTTGCCCGTGCGGGCAGTCGTGAAGCCGTGGTCCAACTGCCCGAGACGCTTCGCCCGCAGATCGGCTCGGCCGCATCGGCGTCGTTGTTTGGTGCGCGCGTTTCGATGCCGGCACGGTTGCGCGTGCTCTCCGAATCGGCAGACCCTGCAACCCGCACCTTTGAAGCCCGCTACACCCTGGAGGACGGCAACACCGTATTGCCGCTGGGGTCTACCGTGACGGTAGCGGTTGAAGGCACCGCAGGTGAGGCGGGGGGCGTTGAGGTCCCGTTGGGCGCGGTGTTTGATCCTGGCACCGGAACCGGCGTCTGGGTGATCGGGGGCGAGCCACTCAGCGCCCGTTGGACGCCGGTAGTGGTCAAGCGGCTGGGGGACGACCTGGCCCTGGTTGAGGGCGCGTTGAAAGCATCCGACCGCGTGGCCGCGCTGGGCGCGCACCTGCTCCACGAAGGGCAGGTGGTTCGTCTGGCCGATACCGCCACGGCCACCGCCACAGCGGGCAAGGGAGCCCACCCGTGAGTGGGTTCAACCTGTCGGCGCTTGCGGTGCGCGAGCGCGCCATCACGGTTTTTCTGATCTTCCTGGTCTCGGTTGCCGGCATCGTGTCGTTTTTCCAGTTGGGCCGCGCAGAAGACCCGGCATTCACCGTGAAGGTGATGACCGTGGTGACGGCCTGGCCGGGGGCCACGCCCACGGAGATGCAGGACCAGGTGGCCGAGAAGCTGGAAAAGCGCCTGCAGGAGCTGCGCTGGTATGACCGCAGTGAAACCTATACGCGTCCCGGCTTGTCGTTCACCACGCTGACCTTGCAGGACGGCACGCCCCCGTCCGCAGTGCAGGAGGAGTTCTACCAGGCGCGCAAGAAAATGGCCGACGAAGCCGCGAACCTGCCCGCAGGCGTGATCGGCCCGATGGTCAACGACGAGTATGCCGATGTCACGTTTGCGCTGTTCGCATTGAAGGCCAAGGGCGAACCATTCCGCGTGCTTGCACGCGACGCCGAAACCCTTCGTCAGCGCCTGCTGCATGTTCCCGGCGTCAAGAAGGTCAACATCATCGGCGAGCAGTCCGAGCGAATCTATGTGGAACTTTCCCACGAACGTCTGGCAAACCTGGGGATGACGCCGCAGGCGGTGTTCGCGGCGCTGAACGGCCAGAACGCGTTGACGCCCGCCGGCTCAGTGGAGGCCAAGGGCCCGCAGATCTTCATCCGCCTCGACGGCGCGCTGGATCAGCTGCAGAAGATCCGCGATACCCCCATCGTTGCGCAGGGCAGGACGCTGAAGCTGCAGGACATCGCCACCGTGAAGCGTGGCTATGAAGATCCGTCGACCTTCATGATCCGCAACGGGGGCGAGCCGGCCATGCTGCTGGGGATCGTCATGCGCGACGGCTGGAACGGCCTGGATCTGGGCGCCTCGCTTGACGCCGAGGTCAAGAAGATCAACGACGGCCTCCCGGTGGGGATGGCCTTGGAGAAGGTCACCGACCAGGCGGTGAACATCAGCGCGTCGGTGGACGAGTTCATGATGAAGTTCTTCGTCGCCCTGCTGGTGGTGATGGTGGTGTGCTTCGTCAGCATGGGCTGGCGGGTGGGCATCGTGGTGGCAGCTGCCGTGCCGCTGACGCTGGCCACGGTGTTCCTGGTGATGGCGGCCACCGGAAAGAATTTTGACCGCATCACGCTGGGCTCGCTGATCCTGGCCCTGGGGTTGCTGGTAGACGACGCGATCATTGCCATCGAAATGATGGTGGTGAAGATGGAAGAGGGCTACAGCCGGGTCAAGGCATCGGCCTATGCGTGGAGTCATACGGCAGCGCCCATGCTGGCCGGCACCCTGGTGACGGCCGTGGGCTTCATGCCCAATGGCTTTGCCCGGTCCACCGCCGGTGAATACACCAGCAACATGTTCTGGATCGTCGGCATTGCGCTGATCGTGTCGTGGGTAGTCGCGGTGTTCTTCACGCCCTACCTGGGCGTGAAGCTTCTGCCTGACCTGAAGGCAGTGGAGGGCGGTCACAGCAGCCTTTACGACACGCCGCGCTACAACCGCTTCCGGTCGATCCTGGCGCGGGTGATTGCGCGCAAGTGGCTTGCCGCAGGGTCGGTGATCGGCCTGTTCGTGCTTTCGGTGGTTGGCATGGGGGCGGTGAAGAAGCAGTTCTTCCCCATCTCTGATCGCCCGGAGGTGCTGGTCGAGGTGCAGATGCCCTATGGCACCGCCATCGAACAGACCAGCCTGGCGGCCAGGAAGGTCGAAACGTGGCTGTCGGCGCAGGCGGAATCGAAGATCGTCACGGCCTACATCGGTCAGGGTGCGCCGCGCTTCTACCTCGCCATTTCGCCGGAGCTGCCGGACCCTGCGTTTGCCAAGATCGTGGTCCGCACCGACAGCCAGGAACAGCGCGATGCCCTGAAGGCGAGGCTTCGCCAGGCCGTGGCAGAGGGCCTGGCGCCCGAAGCCAGCGTGCGCGTGACGCAGCTGGTGTTCGGGCCTTACTCGCCGTATCCGGTGGCGTATCGGGTCAGTGGTCCGGATCCGGATGTCATTCGTGGCATTGCCGCCAAGGTGGAGCAGATCATGCACGCCAGCCCGATGATGCGGACCGTGAACACCGACTGGGGTGTGCGCACGCCCACGCTGCACTTCACGCTGGACCAGGACCGCCTGCAGGCGATGGGCATGACCTCGGCGTCGGTATCGCAGCAGTTGCAGTTTTTCCTGAGCGGGGTGCCGGTCACCGCCGTTCGTGAGGACATCCGGACCGTGGAGGTGGTCGCTCGATCGGGCGGGGACACGCGCCTGGACCCCGCGCGCATTGCGGATTTCACCTTGGTTGGCGCCGCTGGCCAGCGCGTGCCGCTGTCGCAGATCGGTGCCGTTGAGGTTCGCATGGAAGAGCCGGTGCTGCGTCGGCGCGACCGTGTGCCGACCATCACCGTGCGGGGTGATATCGATGATGCGTTGCAGCCACCGGACGTATCAGCGGCCATCAGCAAGCAGCTTGCGCCGCTCATCGCGTCGCTGCCTGACGGCTACGCCATTGCCCAGGCCGGTTCCATTGAAGAATCCGGCAAGGCGATGAGCGCCATGCTGCCGCTGTTCCCGATCATGCTGGCGGTCACCTTGCTGATCATCATCCTGCAGGTGCGCTCCATCTCCGCCATGATCATGGTCTTCATGACCAGCCCCTTGGGCCTGATCGGCGTGGTGCCGACCCTGCTGCTGTTCCAGCAGCCGTTTGGCATCAACGCATTGGTGGGACTCATTGCACTGTCGGGCATCCTGATGCGCAACACGCTCATTCTGATCGGCCAGATCCACGAGAACGAAATGGCAGGGATGGCGACCTTCCACGCGATCATCGAGGCGACCGTCCAGCGCGCCCGCCCGGTGATTCTGACCTCCCTGGCGGCGGTGCTTGCGTTCATTCCGCTGACCCATTCCGTGTTCTGGGGAACGCTTGCCTACACGTTGATTGGCGGCACCATCGCCGGCACCGTGATGACGCTGGTGTTCCTGCCGGCGATGTATGCCATCTGGTTCAAGGTCCGAGCGGAAACGCCCCCTGTTGCCTGAGTGCGGCCGGGACCTCTTTTATATGGGAAGTGAGTGATGAGCATTGCCGAGAAAGATCGCATCGTGGTGACCGGGATGGGCGTGGTGAGCCCCCTCGGGTGCGGAGTGGAAACGGTGTGGTCGCGCCTGCTGGCGGGACGCTCCGGGATTGGCCCGCTGGGCGAGGCGCTTTCGGCCGGAACGGGCTGCAACGTAGGCGGCCGTGTGCCGGACCGGGAACAGGATCCTGAGGCGGGCTTCGATTCCGGCGGCATCATCGCGCCGAAAGATCTGAAGAAGATGGATCGGTTTGTCGAGTTCGCGTTGGTGGCCGCCCACGAAGCGCTTGCGCAGGCAGGGTGGAACGCAGCCGATGAGCGTGGCCTGCTGCGAACGGCGACCGTGATTGCGACGGGGATCGGTGGGTTTGGTTCCATCGTCAATGCGGTCCACACCACCGAAAGCCGTGGACCTGGCCGGTTGTCGCCCTTCACTGCACCCACCTTCCTGGCCAACATGGCCGCGGGGCAGGCGTCCATCCGGTACGGGTTCAAGGGCCCGCAGGGCGCGCCGGTTACGGCCTGCGCGGCGGGCGTGCAGGCCATCGGTGATGCGGCGCGCCTGATCCGGTCCGGCGAAGCGGATATCGCATTGTGCGGCGGTGCGGAAGCGGCGATGCACCGCGTCAGCCTGGGCGGCTTCGCCGCTGCCAAGGCGCTCAGCACCGCGTTCAACGACACACCCACAGCCGCGTCCCGCCCGTTTGACACGCAGCGGGACGGGTTCGTCATGTCCGAAGGCGCCGGGTTGCTGGTGATCGAGCGACTGGATCACGCCCTGTCGCGGGGCGCCAGGCCGCTGGCCGAACTGGTCGGCTACGGTACGACCGCGGATGCGTACCACCTGACCGCCGGTCCTGACGACGGCAGCGGGGCACGCCGCGCGATGGAGATCGCGTTGGCGCAGGCGGGTATTGCCGCTGAGCAGGTTGACCACATCAACGCCCACGCAACCTCGACCCAGGTCGGGGATCGGGCGGAGCTTGCCGCCATGCGTGCCTTGTTCGGCACCCGTGGCGACCTTCTGATTTCCGCCACCAAGTCGAGCACCGGCCATCTGCTCGGGGCGGCAGGCGGCATCGAGGCCATCTTTACCGTGCTTGCCCTGCGTGATCAGGTCGCCCCCGCGACGCTCAACCTGGTCCAACCGGATCCGCTGGCAGACGGGCTCTCGATCGTAGGCGGTGTGCCCCGAGAGGCGGACATCGCATACGCCCTGACCAACGGGTTCGGGTTTGGCGGAGTGAATGCCAGTGCGCTCTTCAGGCGCCTGTGAGCACCGTCAGTCCAGAGGCGATGCCGCCGTCGCGCTTTTCCTGCGCGGCTACGCAGCGCCACTGCAGTTGCCGAGAAATAGCGCAGGCGGTCAGCAGATTTTGACGCGTTCTTGGCGCCTGCTGAGGATACTTTTCCGTCATTGTTCCAGAGGAGAAGGGCAATGGCCGCCAGACAAAAGACCCCGTCAAACCCCCAGGTGCTGAGGATCGAAGCGATGCCGCTGGGCTTCGGCGAAGCCGCCGTCGTGATCGAGCTGGCCGCCGAGCCACCGAAGCGCTGGTTCAAGGCGCTCAAGCGGGAGATGATGTACTCGGAGGGCCTGGAGACCGCGTCGGCGAAGTTCGACGGCTGCTTCGTCTACCTCGTCGGGCTGGACCCGGCCCTGGGAAGCGCTGTGCGCTGTGCCAGCCGATTGCTTGCAGCGGTGCAGGAAGGCTTTCAACAGAGCAGCACGGTTTCTCCAGAGATGTCGACGATGGCTGTTGACGGCGGGTCCCATCCGCCTGTGTCCCTGCACATACCGCGTTCACCGATGGGTCGAAACGAAGCATCCGGGGAGATGAACATCAGGATCTGACCCTTGTCCTGGGAAGGGCTTCCTCACGGGAAGTATCGACACGTCGACCATCGTCGACCGGAAGGTCGATGTCCGAGGGGCGCTATAGAAAAGCAGTGGCGCCGATGACGTTTCTGGCCTTGCACCCGGAGTACGGTGAACGTAATTTACGTTCAGCGTAGGTCCGGGTCATGCTTGTTGCCATGACCCGCACGCCTACCTCGATCCGCTCTGTATTCGCCCGCCGCTTGAAGGCGTGCCGGGTAGATCAGGGCTTGTCTCAACGCGCGTTGGGGGTGCTTGTGGGATTACCGGAAGACGTGGCGGGCGTTCGCATCAACCGATACGAACGGGCCGTGCACAATTGCGATATCGAGACAGCGCAGAGGATCGCGTCTGTGCTGGGGGTTTCCGTTGCCTATCTGTACGCGGAGACGGATGACCTCGCGGAGCTCATCCGCCAGTTCAGCAGGATGTCCGCCAAGGAGCAGGAGGCGCACCTCGCCAATGTCCGGCGCAAGGCGACGTAGTCGTTCGTTCGTTCGCACGCAGCCCGAGGAGCATGCGCGGGTCCAGAAACAACTCGCTCCCACACCCACACCCGGCCTCCCGCCGGGCGCCGGGAGGTCCCTGACGGCCCTGTCAGTTCGGCCGCTACTGGTGCCGCATCACCGCCTCCAGATGCGCCTCCGGATCGATCATGTGCGAATGGTCATCCTGATCCAGCTGGATCTCCGCCCAGTGGATGACCCCGTTGAACCTGCCGCGCTCGGTCACATAGCCCTCATACACCGGCATGCCGGTGTCGATGCCCACGTCCAGGCCCTCATCGAAGGAGTAGTACAGCGGATGGGTACGCTCCACCTCGCCGGTGCCTGAGGCTTTCCCGTCGATGTACAGGGTGACCGTGCCACCGCGCCCGATGCCGCCGCCCGCGTAGGCGAATTCCACCCGCACCTGATGGCGGCCGGTGCCGATGTCGGCCTCGGACAGCACCGTCTTCCGCAGCAGTCCGCAATGGTTGTAGTGGTAGCCCAGCTTGCCGTTTTCGGCAAAGAACGACCAGCCGCCGGTGCGTCCGCCCTGGGCGACGATCACGCCGTTGAGCGTGCCACTGGCGGCCGCTTCGATCTCGGCGGTTACCGCGTAGGAACGGTTCTTGACGTTGATCGCCACGTTCTCGCCCAGGCGGGTCATGCCCGGGTACAGCCGCAGGCTGTCGCCGGTGGTCAGCGTGGCACGTCCGGCAAGTTCGGGATTCATGCGTTCGGCGGCGCGATCGTCGATCGGCAGGACATTGTGGCGAACCGCCTCGATCAGGAACAGCTGCTGCAGCTCGGCGAGCTTGTCCGGCTGCGCGGCGGCCAGGTTGTCGGCCTGGGTCCAGTCCTTGGTCGTGTCATACAGTTCCCAGACGTCCTGCGAAAAATCCACGCCCTTGGCCACCACATCCCAGGGGGTGCGGTGCTTGGTCTGCGCGGTCCACCCGTTGTGGTAGATGCCGCGGTTGCCCATGATCTCGAAGTACTGCGTGAGGTGGCGCTCCTCGGCATCGGCGTCGTTGAAGGTGTAGGCCATGGAAACGCCGTGCATCGGTACCTGGGTGACACCGTTGACCGTATGCGGCTGTGCCAGCCCGGCGAGGTCCAGGATGGTCGGCGCCACGTCGATCACGTGGTGCCATTGGCTGCGCAGTTCGCCACTGCCGGTTATCCGGGCCGGCCAATGCACGATGGTGCCGTTGCGCGTGCCGCCGTAGTGCGAGGCCACCTGCTTGGTCCATTGGTAGGGCGTGCACAACGCATGCGCCCAACCGACGACGTAGTGGTTGTAGGCCGTGGGTCCGCCCACCTCGTCCAGGTGCTGCTGCCAGAATGCTGCGGTCTCGTACTCGGCGCCGCCGTTGGAGGCGGTGGTGAGCATGAAGACGCCGTTGATGCCGCCCTCGGCGGAGGCGCCGTTGTCGCCGATGATGAAGTACACCAGCGTGTCGTCGAGCACGCCAAGTTCCTCCAGCGCGTCGATCACGCGGCCGGTATGGTGGTCGGCGTACGCGAGGAAGGCGGCATAGACTTCCATCTGATGCGCGAGGATCGGCTTGAGTTCGGCCGGCATGTCCTCCCATGCCGGAATGCCCTCCGGCCGCGGGGTGAGCACGGCATCGGCGGGGATGACACCCAGCTCGCGCTGGCGCGCGAAGGTAGCGGTGCGCATGGCATCCCAGCCCTGATCGAACGCGCCTTTGTACTTGGCGATCCAGTCCTTCGGGACGTGGTGCGGGGCGTGCGTCGCTCCGGGTGCGAAGTACACGAAGAAAGGTTTGTCCGGCGTCAGGCTCTTCTGCAGGCGGACATAGTCGATGGCCTTGTCGGCCAGGTCCGGCATCAGGTGGTAGTCCGGATCCAGCGGCGCCTCCACGGCAGAGACGCCATCGACCAGTGCGGGCGTCCACTGGTTGGTTTCACCGCCGATGAAGCCGTAGAAACGCTCGAAGCCACTGAAGGCCGGCCAATGGTCGAACGGGCCGGTCGGTCCGGACTCCCACACCGGCACTTCGTGGCACTTGCCGAACTGGGCGGTGTTGTAGCCGTTCTGGCGCAGGATTTCCGGCAGCGGCGTGACCGAATTGGGCCGTGTCGAACGATAGCCCGGCGCGGGGGTGGCGGTCTCGGTGATGTGGCCCATGGCCACCGCGTGGTGGTTGCGGCCGGAGAGCAGCGCGGCGCGCGTGGGCGAGCACAGGGCGGTGGTGTGGAAGCGGGTGTAGCGCAGGCCGCTATTGGCCAGCCGATCGGCGGTGGGCGTATGCACGGGCCGCCGAACGCGCTGGCGGCACCGAAGCCAACATCGTCGAACATGATCAGCAGGACATTGGGTGCGCCGTCCGGCGGGCGCTTTGCCGTGATGGGAGGAAGCTTGACCCCAAGCTTTTTCGCATCGAACGACAGGGGGCCCTGGTAGGCCTGGTCGGGAATCGGAAGGATGCTACCGGGGAGTTCCTGGCTCATGGTCGCGCCTCGTTGGACTGAGGCCCCAGTGTGGCCAGCGGGGTCTGCGTTGGCACCCGAAAATAGACGGGCCACGGCCTAGGTAGAAGTACTGGCGGCGGCGCGCCGGATCGATTTACCGCCGGTGGCCGGCCAACCTATCTCACCGGTTTTCCGTAGCTATCCGAGAGCATTGCCTTTTAGGCCTCCAGAGGCTGGAGTCCCACCGCGCGCCGCCGGGCGTCGAGGGTCTGCATGTCTTCGGTGGGCTGAAGCTCCATCACGCCGTCGGCGGCGCTCTTGAACTGCGTGCCGTAACGCTGCGGCTTGCCCTGCGCGATGAGCACCCGGTCGGTCAGCAGCGCTACATCCGCGGCGTCGGCATCGCCGGTCTCGGCGGCGGTCTGCATCAACGCCAACGCCTGCGCCTGGAACGCGGGGTCATGGTCGGCGTGCTGCACGATCAGCCATGCGGCTTTGGCCCCGTCGCGGCCGACCCGCGTCGTGCCTGGCCACCCCTTTTCGGCGATCACGGCTTTCAACCACGTTGCATTGGCTTCGCTCACCGGCGCCGTCTGCCGCCACGCATCGCCGCCACCAGCGGCGATGGCGGCATGTTGCGCGGTCTGGTCCTTTGCCTCGCGTGCGAGCAAGGCCTGCCTCAACGGCGCATCGCGCAGCGCCTCGTGCTTCTTTTCTTCGGCGATGACCCGCTGCAGCACCGCTGGCCATGCGGGATCGGCGCGCAGCGCATTCAGCCCGGGACGCTGTTTGGTCCGCAGGTCCTCCAGTGGCAGGCGACCACTGGCGAGCAGCGCATCGACGTACGCAAACGCCGCGGCATGATCGCCGGCTGCCGCCGTGCATTCGATCAGCAGCAGCTCGCCTCCGTCGGGGAAGGGGATGCCGTGCGTGTACAGGTCACTCAAGGTGGCGCCGCAGGCGGCGTAGTCGTTGTTGCCGTAGGCATCCAGCGCGGTGAAGAAGCTGGCCGGCTCGGCGGCGGCAGCCGCGGCAGCGGCAGCGGCGAACAGGGCGACCGTCAGCGTTGCCGCCCGGGTTGCTATGGGTCGTATTGGCCTTCCGTGCATGGGTGATCTTCCTTGGTGAACGCACCGACAACGTAGCGGCTTCAGCCCCCGGAATTCAACCTGGCGTGCGCGAGCCGAAGCGGTGCGATCACGGCGTGGGCAGTAGCAGTCGAAGAACATGCCGGTCCCTCCAGCCTGCCGGATCGTGCGGGCGGTGTGATGCCCAGGCTCACGCGCAGCACGCACGGCGTTGATCCAGGCTCCCGCACTCTGGCGCATTCGTCACTCTCCCAACGCCCGGGACAGCGCCATGGCCGATCTGCCTCCCCATCGTTACGACGTCATCATCATCGGTGGCAGCTACGCGGGCATGTCCGCCGCGCTGCAGCTTGTGCGTGCCCGCCGCAAAGTACTGATCATCGACGGGGGGGCGCCGCGCAACCGGAATGCGCGCGTCGCGCATGGGTTCCTTGGGCGGGAGGGGCTGCCGCCGGCGGATATCGCTTCCCAGGCCCGCGAAGAGTTGTTGCGCTATCCCTCGTTGACCTGGCTCGCCGGTATTGCCCGTTCTGCTACGGCAATGGCAACTGCATCGGAAGAGGGCGGGACCTTCCGGGTCGAGGTGGACGCCGGCCAGGCGTTTCTGGCGGATCGGGTGATCTTGGCGTACGGCGTAACCGATGATCTGCCCGACATCCAGGGCATCGGCGAACGTTGGGGCCGGAGCGTTTTTCATTGCCCGTACTGCCACGGCTACGAGGTGTTCGAAGGGCGCATCGGGGTGATCGGCTGCGCAAAGGATGGTGGTGCGGCGCAGGCGCTGCTGCTGTGCGACTGGGGCAACATCACGCTGTTCTGCAGCGAGGCCTCCGCGAGGATCGATCCCGCACAGCGTGCACGGCTGGACGCATGCGGCGTCGTGATCGAATCGACCCGCGTACGCGCGGTGGAAGACAGCGCCACCGTGGTGCTCGCCGATGGGCGCCGGGTGGAGGTGGATGCGCTGTTCATTTCACCGCATTCGCGATTGTCCAGTGATCTGGCCGAGCAATTGGGCTGCGAGCTCAAGGATGGCGGGTGCATCACCACCGATTCGGCCAAGCAGACCACGGTGCCGGGCGTGTTTGCGTGCGGCGACGCGGCCCGGATGGCAGGCAGCATCGCGCTGGCAGTGGGCGAGGGGGCGCTGGCGGGCGTGGCGGTGCACCACTCCCTGATGGGGCTGCTGGAATAGCGCCCGAGGGAGATGCCGCATCGTTGGAAGAAACGGAATTGGAGCAGCCAGGCTTGTTCCATGCCGCGCTGTTGCTCAGAGGCCGAATCGCCTACGCCGGTGGAGAACACGGCGGATGGAAGGCGTGGCAGATGAAAAACACCCTGATACGGCGCCCAGCTGACCTCCCACTGCCCTCTGCCGCTGATGCGGTCAGAGAGCCGTGGGATGAGACTCAGCGGCGCGCGTCGTCGCGGGCCTTGCCCACGTCGCTCTGCACTTCACCCACACCCTTCTGTATCTTGCCTTCCACTTCCTTCGTCTTGTCGCCGGTGACCTTGCCCACGACTTCCTTTACGGTGCCCTTGACCTGGTTCTTGGCGCCTTCAGTGCGATTCTTGTCCATGGTTGACTCCACAATGTAGTTAGAGAGAGAGGGCCCGTGTTGCTGGGCATCTCCACCCTGACGGGGCGGCAGTGGCGCGAAGGTGAAATTCGCTGGTGATGCGGAATCCGTTCAAGCGCCGGAAAGGTTGACGCTCACGCGCGCTGCACGTCATTCATCCGCATCGCGCTCATCCCACGCATCGCCATCCCATTGCGGTGGTTCGGTGATGGCTGCGGCGGCATCCGGATCGACAGGTTCCAACAGCGTGTAATCGTCGCGCGCGGGATCACGAAACGCGCGGCTGACCGCATAGGCCTCGAGTGCGGGCGTAGTGGCGCGGGCGTTCAGCGCCGCGGGCGTTCTGAAGGCGCCGCTCAACCAGTCCAGTGCGGTGGCCGGTGCGATGAAGATCGGTCCATCCGGCGTGAGCGGGGCCGGGATCGCGTGGTTCGGCCCGGTCAGGACCGTGAAGCTGTCCAGCTGCTGGCCATCCTCGCTTTCCCAGTGTTCCCAAAGGCCGGCGGCGAGCAGGACAAGCCCGTCCTTGCGCTGCACGAACAGCGGCCACGGCGGCCGGCGCGCGCGGTCCCATTTGTAATAGCCGGTCATGGGCAGCACGCACGGGCGCTGTGCCCAGGCCTGCGCGTAGATGCGGCTGCGTGGCGCGCGCTCCAGCCGTGCGGTCACCGTGGTATAGGGCGTGGCCGGTTCCTTGGACCAGCGCGGCACCAGCCCCCACACCATGTCGGCCACGGCAATGGAGCCGTCGTGGTCGCGCGCCAGCACCGTGGCCACGCTGCCCTTGGCGATGTTGTAGTGGTCCGGGCCGGCGGCCAGCGTCCGCGCCAGCGCGGCAGGCAGTCCGGCGGGGAGTGACTCGGTGTCGGCGATGGCTTGTGCGAAACGGCGCATGGGCCGAGCATCCGACGATATCCGTGATGGCCTCGTAGGCAGCGCCGGCATTGCTCACCCGGGCGCTGCCTGCTGTGCTCGGCGCTCATGTGTCCGGATGCGGCTCGGCCAGCGCGGCCCGCCGCGCCTGGAACACTTCTGGCGTCTGCGGCTTGACGAACAAGGCGACCAGCTCGGGATACTCGGCTTTCACCGCTTTCTCGATCCGGGTGATGCACGCCTCGATCTGCGGCGTGGTGCGATCATCTTCGAATTCGGCACTCAGCATCGCCACGACCTGTTCGGGTCCCATCTGCATGGTGGTCACGCCATTGGCACGGCGCAGGTCGGCATCGGTGTTGGCCACGGCGAGAATGCGCTTGGCAACGCTCGGGTGCGCCGGTTCGCCCACCAGCAGCCCCTTGGTTTCGCGTGCAAGCAGGAAGGCAGTGACCGCCAGCACACCGGCGATGCACAGCGAAGCGACGCCATCAAGGATGGGCATGTCCAGCAGCTGCGCGGCGAGCAGGCCGACCAGCGCGAAGCCCAGGCCGAGCAGGGCGGCGCTGTCTTCCAGCAGCACCGTGAATGTGGAGGGATCCTTGCTGCGGCGGAATGCCTCGAAGTAGCCCAATGAACCCTTGGTGGCGCGGAATTCGCGCAGCGCGATCCACCACGAGGTGCCTTCGAACACGAGCGAGATGCCCAGCACGATGTAGCTGATCAGGTGGTTGGTGGCCGGCTCCGGGTTGCGGATGTGCTGGATGCCTTCATACGCCGAGACGCCCGCACCGGCGGCGAACACCAGCAGCGCCACGATGAAGCTCCAGAAATACAGTTCCCGCCCATGGCCGAAGGGATGCAGGGTGTCCGGCTTCTGCTCGGCCCGGCGCAGGCCGTACAACAGCAGCAGCTCGTTGATGGTATCCACCAGCGAGTGGACGCCCTCGCTGAGCATGGCCGAACTGCCGGAGATGCCGGCGGCGACGAACTTGGCGATGGCGATGGCCAGGTTGCCGGCGAGCGCGGCATAGATCACGAGACGGGAGCCAGTCGGCTTGGCCATGGCGGAGGCGGGGGTGGGGAGGGTGCGGCATCATCGCCAACGGCGCGTCCCGGGCGCGTGCACGTCCGGGCCTGGCAGGCCGGGCGGCAGTGCGGCGCTGAGCGGCCGGGGCTGTACCCGCCGCCCGTGGCGCGGGATAATCCGTGGCCCTGGGCAGCGTTCGTTTACGGCTGCGGGCGTTGACATGGAGTTGGCCCCGCGTGGATTAAATTGCTCTCCCCCTACCGGCCGGCCGACCGCTGCCTGCCGGTCCCCCTGCTGCTGCGATGCCTTTCAGTTCAAGGTTCGGTGACCCGATGATGTCTGTCCTTCCCTGGTCTGTCGCGCGGCTGCGCGGCGCGCGTGCCCCGGCCGTCCTGGAGCGGCGCGCATGAGTGCAGGGGTGGGGCGTTTTCCCGGCAGCACCGGCCCGATGGCCGAGCAGGTGCGTGGATGGAACTGGCAGGCGACGCCGGTGGGTTCGATCGACCATTGGCCCAGTGCGCTGCGCAATGCGGTCAACCTGATCCTGGCCTCGCCCGAGAGCATGTACGTGGTCTGGGGCGATGACCTGACTTTCTTCTTCAACGATGCCTACAGCCCCATCTTGGGGCCGCGCCTGGAGGGGGCGCTGGGGGCGCCGCTGAGGCAGCTGTGGGCGGATGCGTGGGACGCCGTGCGCGCACCGATCGAGGCTGCCTTCGCAGGCGGGTCCTCCCGCTACGAGAACCTGCCTGTCTCGATGAGCCGCCAGGGCGTGCCTGAAGAGACCTGGTGGACATTCTCCTTCTCGCCGATCTTCCTGGACGATGGCAGTGTCGGCGGCGCGTTCTGCGTGACCAACGAGGTGACCAGCATCATCGTGGCGCAGCAGCGCCTGGCCAAGGAGAACGAGCGCCTGATCGCGCTGTTCGACAAGTCGCCGATGTTCATGGCCTTCCTCAGCGGGCCGGAGCATCGCGTCGAGCTGGCCAACCCGGGCTACCAAAGCCTGGTCGGCAACCGCCACGTGCTCGGGAAGTCGATCCGGGAGGCGCTGCCGGAAATCGTCGACCAGGGTTTCATGCCGTTGCTGGACGAGGTGTACCGCACCGGCAAGCCGTACATCGGCAGCGAGATGGTCTACGACGCGCCGTTCCCGTCCGATCCCTCATCGGCCCGGCGCCTGCTGGATCTCGTCTTCCAGCCGGTGGCCGGCGAAGACGGCAGCACTGCGGGCGTGTTCGTGCAGGGCCTGGATGTCACCTCCCACATCGAGCTGCAGCGCACGATGCGGCAGGTGGAGGCGCGCAATCGCCAGATCATCGACAGTGCCAGCGACTACGCGATCGTCGCCTCGGACCTGCAGGGCAACGTGACCCTGTGGAATGCCGGTGCCGAGCACATCTTCGGCTGGACGGAGGCCGAGATGCTGGGCCAGAAGGTGGAGCGGATCTATACCCAGGAGGACATCCTGGCCGACCGCCTGCGCCACAACCAGAGCGTCTCGATCGCATCGGGCGGGGTCAGCGGTGAGCGCTGGCTGGCGCGCAAATCCGGCGGGCGGTTCTGGGCCAGCGGCGCCATGACCGTGCTGCGCGATGAAGATGGCGCCGCGCTGGGCTTCGTCAAGGTGCTGGGCGACCGGACAGAAGAGCGCCGCGCCAGCGATGCACTGGCCCATAGCGAGCGACGCCTCGGCGCGCTGGTGAGCGCCTCCTCGCAGTCGCTCTATGCGGTCACCGCCGACTGGCGCGAGATGCGCCAGATTCTGGCCACTGGACCGGTCGCGCAGGACGACAGCCTGCCCGCGCTCAGCGACTGGAAAGAGCGCTACGTACATCCGGAGGATCTGGGCCTGCTGGAGCAGGCCATCGCCCGCGCGCTGGCGCAGCGGGAGCCGCTGGCGCTGGAACACCGCAGCCTGCTCGCCGATGGCAGCGTGCGCTGGGTGCAGATGCGCGCGGTGCCGCTGCTGGACGGCAACGGCGAGATCACCGAATGGTTCGGCACTGCCTCGGACGTGACCGAGCGGCGCCTGGCCGAAGACCAGCTGCGCGAGCTGACCTTGACCCTGGAAGAGCGGGTGCAGGCGCGCAGCGCCGAGCTGCAGGTGGCTGAAGAGCGGTTGCGGCAAAGCCAGAAGATGGAGGCCGTGGGCCAGTTGACCGGCGGCCTGGCGCATGACTTCAACAACCTGCTGACCGCCATCTCGGTCGGCCTGGAGCTGCTGGAGCTGCGCATCGATCAGCGTCGCTACGATGATGTGGGCCGGTACCTGGAGATGGCGCAGTCCAGCGCGTCGCGCGCCACCGCGCTGACCCAGCGGCTGCTGGCCTTCTCCCGCCGGCAGACGCTGGCGCCGACGCCGGTGGTGGCCGATGCCCTGGTGCGCGGGATGCTGGACATCATCTCGCGCACGCTGGGGCCGTCGATCGCGATCGCCACGCAGCTCGATTCGGATCCATGGTCGGTGCTGGTGGATGTGCCGCAGATGGAGAATGCGCTGTTGAACCTGTGCATCAATGCCCGCGATGCGATGCCCGAGGGCGGCCCGCTGACCATCAGTGCGGCGAACGTGACGTTGCAGGGCGAGGCTGCGGCAGCGCTGGATACGCCCCCGGGCGATTACGTGCGGCTGGCCGTCAAGGACGCCGGAACCGGCATGGAGGCGGCGGTGATCGAGAAGGTCTTCGAGCCGTTCTTCACCACCAAGCCGATCGGGCAGGGCACCGGCCTGGGCCTGTCGATGATCTATGGCTTCACCCGCCAGTCCGGCGGCCAGGTGCGGATTGATTCGCAGGTCGGCCAGGGCACGACGGTGGAGCTGTACCTGCCACGCTTCATCGGCGAAACCGCGGCTAATGCGGTGCAGGAGACCGAGCAGGATGCGCCCGCCACATCCACGCCCAGCGTCGGGACGATCCTGGTGGTTGAAGACGAGGGGGCGATCCGCGCGCTGCTCAGCGAGGTGCTGGGCGGCGCCGGCTATCGGGTGCTGGAGGCGCCGGAGGGCGGCCAGGCGGTCGAGCTGCTCCACTCCGGGCAGCCCATCGACCTGCTGATCACCGATGTCGGCCTCACTGGCGGGCTCAATGGCCGGCAGGTCGCCGATGCAGGGCGCCAAGTGCGGCCCGGGCTGCCGGTGTTGTTCATCACCGGCTATGCGGCGTCGGCGGCGGTGGGCGCCGGGCAGCTGGAGGAGGGGATGGAAGTGCTGACCAAACCGTTCACCACTGCCGAACTGGAGCGGCGTGCGCGCGCGCTGTTGGCGACTGCAGGCAGCAGCCAGTGACGGTGTTGGCTGCGCTCAGAGCAGGGACCTGACCGAGCTCACCAGCTGTTTGAGCGTGAAGGGTTTGCGCAGCAGTTTGATGTCCTCGCCGAGAAAGTCCGGCCGGGCCCCGGCCGCCCCGGCATAGCCGGTGACCAGCAGGATGGGCATGGCCGGGTGCAGCGTGGTGGCGATCGTGGCCAGGTCGCGGCCGTCCATTCCGGGCAGCCCGACATCGGAGACCAGCAGGTCGAACGGGCCGTCATGCCTGAGGCACCCCAGCGCGGCCTCGGCGTCGGCAACGTCGAGGACCTCGAAGCCATCGTCGTTGAGGATGTCCTTGGTCATCTCCCGGATGGGCGCATCGTCTTCGACGAGAAGCACGCGGCATCGTGGGTGGGAACGGGCAGCAGTCATTGCGGGCGCGGATCCTCGTGGCATGCAGCCACCTGTGCGGAGCTCCACCTTAGCGCCCGCGCGCGTTAGCCGGCCGTGCATCGCGCGCCAGCCCGGCGTCATGATCCCCGGGAGGCGCCGATGACGGCAGCCTCCTTCATTACCCTCGGTCCAAGGTCTCACCGCCCTGGGCGGGGCTCTCGTCCTGCAGGGAGGCCCGGATCGAGCGGGCCAGATCGGTGCGGGTGAACGGTTTGGCGAGCAGCGCGATGGTCCGGCCGACCGTGCCGCTTGCGTCGATATCGCGCGGATAGCCCGAGGTGAACAGGACCCGCAGCCCCGGTTTCCGGCCGATCGCCTGCTTGGCCAGTGCCCAGCCGGACATGCCCGGCATCACGATGTCCGAAAACAGCAGGTCCACGCTCACGTCCGGCCGCTCCAGCAGGCGCAGGGCGGAGGGTCCGTCATGCGCTTCGAGCACGCGGTAGCCCAGCTGGCGCAGGGTATCCACGGTGTAGGCACGGACATCGTCATTGTCCTCGGCCACCAGCACCGTGGTCTCCTCCTCCACCTCGTAGGCGTTGGCTTCCTGCGCCTCGGCCTGGCGGGTGCCGGGCAGGGCGGAGGCCGAGCGCGGGAACAGCAGGGTGATCGTGGTGCCGCTGCCTTCGATGGAGTCGAGCAGGACATGGCCACCGGACTGCTTGGCGAAACCGTACACCATCGACAGGCCCAGCCCGGTGCCGCGGCCGACCTCCTTGGTGGTGAAGAACGGTTCGAACACCCGGCCCATCACCTCGGCGGACATGCCCTGGCCGCTGTCGCGCACCCGGATCATGGCGTATTGGCCGGGCGGCACATCCGGGTGCTGCGCTGCGTAGTCCTTGTCCAGATGGATGTTGTCGATCTCGATCGTCAGGCGCCCGCCCCCGGGCATGGCGTCGCGGGCATTGACCGCCAGGTTGAGGATGGAGGCCTCCAGCTGGTTCGGGTCGATCTCCACGCACCAGATATCCGGGCTGTGCAGCATGTCGATCTGCACCAGCTCGCCCAGTGAACGCTTGAGCATGTCCTGCATGCCGCGCATTTCCTCGTTCAGGTCCACCGGCATGTTCTTCAGCGGCTGCCGGCGCGAGAACGCCAGTAGGCGCTGGGTGACGTTGGCCGCGCGCATCACGCCCTTCATCGCGTTGTCCAGCGAGCGCGATGAATTGCCCGCAGCGTCACCCAGGCGGTCGGTCAGCATCTTGGCGTATTCGATGTTGCCGGCGATCACGGTCAGGATGTTGTTGAAGTCGTGCGCGATGCCACCGGTCAGCTGGCCGACGGCCTCGATCTTCTGGCTGTGCCGCAGCGCCTCTTCGGCCTGCCGGCGCGCGGTGGTTTCCACCGCTTCGGAGACGACCGCGGTGATCCGCGCCTGATGATCGAACAGGGGGCGGAAGGAGAAATCGAAGGTCCGCTTGCCGGTGGGCAGGCGCAGCTCCAGTTCATGGCGGGAAGCGGTACCGGCCGCCGCCTCGAGAATGGCCGTGCAGACCACGCCAGGTACCCCGGGGGTATCGGCGAACCAGGCAGACTCGCAGTAGAGGCTGTCGCGGACGTCTTCCTTGTCGGCGAGGATGGCCGCCAGCGACGCCGAATTGGTGTCGATGATGTGGCCATCCAGGGTCAGCAGGTTCTGGTGCTGGAAGCTGGATTCGAACAGCGCCTGCAGCCGGCTTTCACTGCGGTGCAGCGCCGAGGTCCGCTCGTCGACCTGGCGTTCCAGGGATTCGTTGTTGGCCCTGAGCTGCGCCTGCGCGTGCTTGAGCTCGCTGATGTCGCGCGCCATCGCGTAATAGCCGAGCACCGCGCCGTCCGGCGCCAGCTCGGGTACGCAGTCCACCTGCGCGTGGCGGGGCGTGCCATCGCTGCGCAGCGAGAGCAGGTCGAAGCTCACCTTCTCACCGAGCAGGACCCGGTCCAGGTGCTGCTGGATGCTGTTGAAGGTGTCCTCGCCGATCACCTCGCGGGTGTGCCGGCCGATCAGGCTCTCCGGCGTACGGCCGTGCCACTCGACATAGGCGTTGTTGGCGAAGCGGTAGCGATGGTCGTGACCTAAGTAGGCGATCAGCGCCGGCAGCGAATCGGTGATCAGCCTCAGCCGCTGGTGGCTCTCATGCAGCTCGGCCTCCACGCGCTGCAGCCGGCGGCGCTCCTGCGCTTCGCCGATGGCCCTGAGCACTGCATCGGGCAGGCGCTGCAGGCGTGACTTGACCACGTAATCGCGTGCACCGCGCTTGAGCGCCTGCACCGCGAGTTCTTCGGTGAGCGTGCCGGAGACGAAGATGAAGGGAATCTGGGGGGCGATCTCGCTGGCCAGGGCGAGCGCGGCGTCACCATCGAAGCCCGGCAGGACGTGGTCGGCCAGGATCACATCGAACGGCGTCGTGGTCAGGGCATCGAGCATGCCCTGGTGCGACCAGGTGCGCTCGGCGGTGAACGGCACCCCGGCGCGCTTGAGCTGCGCGGTGATCAGTTCTGCATCAAGTGCACTGTCTTCGACCATCAGGATCCTGATGGTCTTTGCTGTGGCGGCCTCAGCCATCGTGTCTACTCTTCCCGCCGAACAGCGTGCCGTGCGGTGGCGGCTGGTTGGTGATGCCCCAGAACATGCCCAGGCCCTGGATCGCTTCAAGGAATTCCTTGAAGTCCACCGGCTTGACCACGAACGCGTTGACGCCCAGCTCGTAGCTGCGGATCAGGTCCTGCTCTTCGCGCGAGGAGGTCAGCATCACCACCGGGGTGCTGCTGAGGGCACGGTCGGTACGGATTTCCTTGAGCACTTCCAGGCCGTTGAGCTTGGGCAGCTTCAGGTCCAGCAGCACGACCACCGGGCCGCCATGCATGGCCCCTTCATAACGCCCCTGGCAGCGGAGATACTCCAGCGCTTCCACGCCGTCGCGCACATGGGTCACGTCATTGAGCAACTGGCAGCGGGCGAGCGCGGCCATGGTCAATTCAGCGTCTTTCGGGTTGTCTTCTACGAGCAGGATCGGTCGCAGATCTCTCATAGGTGGTCTCCAGTAACAAAGGGAATGGTGAAATAGAATGTCGCGCCGGCGCCGACCTGGCCTTTCGCCCAGGTCCGGCCGCCATGGCGGGTGATGATGCGGTGCACGTTGGCCAGGCCGATACCGGTGCCTTCGTACTCATCGACGTGATGCAGCCGCTGGAACACGCCGAACAGCTTGTCCACGTAGCGCATGTCGAAACCACAGCCGTTGTCCTTCACGAAGAAGATGTCCTCCGTGTCGTTGCGTTCATGCCCGACCTCGATGCGTGGTTCGGGCGTGTCGCGGGTGAACTTGATCGCATTGGCCAGCAGGTTCTGCCAGACCAGCCGCAGCATGCCGGGGTCGGCCTGCACCTTGGGCAGCCCCGCGATCTGCCAGTCGATGGCGCGCCCGGCGTACTCCATGTCGAGTTTGTGGCGCACGTCTTCCACCAGGGCGGTCATGTCCATCGCGATCTGGCCCATCGTCGAGCGGCCCATCTGCGAGAAGCTGAGCAGGTCATCGACCAGGGTCCCAGCCGATTTTGCCGACTCCACGATGGTGTCGAGAAATCTCTTTTCTGAATCGTTCAATCTTTCGCCGGCCGAGGACCACAGCAGTTCCGAGTAGCCGACGATGTGCCGGAACGGGGCGCGCAGGTCATGGCTCACCGAGTAGGAGAACGCTTCGAGTTCCTTGTTGCTGCGCAACAGCTGCTCGTTCAATGCCGCCATCTCTTCGGCCTTGCGCAGCACGATATCCACGATGGCCGTGCGCAGTTCCAGCGCAGCATCGCGGTCCACGTCGTTCCAGGGCAGCGACTGCTGGCGCACGGTCTGCTTCCAGCCCTCGAAGGAGGTGCGCGGCGACAGCGGCTGTCCGGTCTCTTCCTTGCGCGGGTCGCCGCCCCAGCGCACGGTGCGGACCACTTCGGGACGGAACCAGATCACGAAGCTGTCGTGGATCTGCGAGATCGAGATGGCCAGCACGCCGCTGGCCACGCCGGCGAAGGCTTCGGCCTCCTTCCAGTCCAGCGGCAGGGTGTCGGTACAGAAGATGTCGCCCTCGATCTGTTGCGCGGTCAGCCATTGCACCAGCTGCATCACGTGACGCTGGCCGGGGCACTGGCCATGCAGGATGCACTCGCCACGGTGCACGATCGCCGCGCCGGTGGACTGGGTGAGCGCCAGCAGGCTCTGCTGGTCGCGGCCGAGTGCGGCCATGAAGTCGGTGTCACCGGCCATCCGCCCGAGCAGCCGGACCTGGATCGCGCGGCGTGCGATGCGCTCTTCGACCAGTACCGCGCGCTGTTTCACCGCGATCTGCAGCGACAGGATCTGACCGATGAACTCGCAGGCCGTACGCACGTGGTAGGGCACCCGGCGGGCGACCTGGTTGTGGCAGGAAATCAGGCCCCACAGCTCGCCTTCGGACAGCACCGAGACCGACATCGAGGCGCCCGTGCCCATGTTGCGCATGTACTGCAGGTGCACCGGGGAGACGCTGCGCAGCATGGCCGGGCCCAGATCGATGGGCGCCGCATCGGCGAGGGCCGGTACGCGCACCAGCGGCACGGGGGTGTAATGGCTGTCGGCGATCAGGCGGACGCGGTTCTGCCGGTACAGATCGCGCGCCTGGGCGGGGATGTCCGATTCCGGGAAGCGCAGGTCGAGGTAGGAGGGCAGCACGTCGTTGCGGTCCTCGGCCACCACCGCGCCGTTCCAGTCCTTGTCGAACTGGTAGATCATCGTGCGGTCGAAGCCGGTCAGCTCGCGGATATGCGTGGCAGCGAGTTCGCACAATGCCTGGGTCGTCGGCGCGTGCTCGATGGCGGCCATGAAGCGGCGGATCGAGGGATACAGGTCCTCCAGCGAGCCCGGTTCGCCCGGCACCGGGGCCTCCAGCTCGATGATGACGTCATCACCGATCCGGTGGGCCACGGTGTGGTGGTTGCCCGCCGTACCCACCGGGTGCGCGCCCAGGAAATGCGAGGCACCCTCCTGCAATGCCTCCAGCACCGGCCTGCATGGCGCCAGAGTGCCGGCCAGCACCTGATCCAGCGGCTGGCCCAGCGGATCGCCAAGCGCCTCCAGCAGGCCCGGCTCGGCCATCGCGCGGGCGTTGACCGTCAATGTCGTGTGATCGAGGACCAGGATCAATCCGTACGGCTGGATGGCACCGGGGGTACGGATCGGCTCACGCGCGCAGCTGGACAGATCCAAGGCGCTTGCGCCGGAATTCCTCGAGGACATTCATTGACTCCTGATCTTTACCAGTACTGGCCACCGCACGAATGGCACGGCTGCGCCTGGTTGTCAGGAGCACACACCGTCACCTGCGACGCGGCGTGCCACAGTTCCCTTATTTTTGCATAGGCGGGCGCCCAGATCTGTGAGGATGCGACGGTGTTCCTTGCGCTGCGCGCGGATCAGTCCCAGCGGTAACGGAGGGTGGCTGACCACAGCCCCCCCGAGCCATCGACCGGTCCGCCATTGGCATACCGGTAGTATTCGTTCGCGGCAAGCAGCGGCTCGGGCAGTCTGGTGACTTTGCGGTCGAACACGTTGTTGGCGTTCAGCGCCACGTCCCAGCCGCCGGGCAGGGTGGCCCCCAGCTGCAGATCAGTGATCCAGAGGCCGCCGATGTCATAGGCGATCTCGGCCTGGCCGGCATACGGCCCACTGCTGGCCACCGTGGTCGGCGAACCATAGCGTTGGATGTCGCCATAGCGGCTCTGGCGCAGGCCGACCCGGTAGCGGCCCAGGCTCCAGTCCAGACCCAGCACCTGCCGGGACTGGGGCGCCTTGTAGAGCAGCTCGTTCTGCGATCCGGTGCTGAACACCGGCACATTGAAGGCGGCGAGCACGGCGGGGGTGGGGGCCAGGCCGGTGATCCTGGCGCGGTTATGGCTGCTGGCCAGGGTCCAGCGCAGGGTGCCGCCGCGGCCCAGATCGACGCGGCCTTCGAGCGTGGCCTCCACGCCATCGGTGCGGGTATCGGCGGCATTGATGAAGTAGCGCACCCCATCCTGTGCGCCGAGTCCCACCGAGGTGACCAGCACGCCGGAGCCGGGATACAGCCCCTCGCGGAAGGTCGTGGACAGGGCGATCCGGTCATCCACATCGATGCGGTAGGCATCCACCGTCAGCGATGCGCCCTGCCATGGCTCGGCCACGATGCCCAGGCTGAGGCTTCGCGAGGTTTCCGGGCGCAGCGGCTGCGCGCCCAGTGCGATGGCCTGCGGCGAACCGGCCTGCAGGATGTGGTCGGTGTAGAAATTGCCGTTGGAGGTGTTGCGATACGCCTGCGCGGCCAGGGACGGCGCCTGGAAACCGTTGCTGATCGTGCCGCGCAGGGCGAGCCGGGGATGCAGCGCGAAACGGGTGGAGAGGCGGCCGGTGGTTTCGCTGCCGAAATCCGAGTAACGCTCATGCCGGCCGGCCAGGTCCACGCGCCAGCGCGCGCCCAGGTCGGCTGCGACGCCGAGGTACAGCGCGCCGCTGTTGCGGCTGACATCGACCGCGTCCTCGGGCCGGTAACCGGGCAGCGCCTGCGAGCCGCCCAGGCCGATCCCCAGCACGGTGCCCGCGTAGGGGCCGTCCAGCACCCGCTGCCCGCCATGGGTGTAGGACTGCACGTCGCCCGCGCCGATCCGGTAGCGCTCGTCGCGATACTCCGCCCCTGCACTGAGTTCCAGTGGCGCGGCCAGCCACGCCGTCTGCAGCTGGCGGCGTAGATCCAGGTTATGGGTCCAGGCGCTGTAGCGCAGGTCGCCGATGTAGAAATCGGTCTGGCTGTCCAGGCCGTAGGTGGGGTTGATGCTGTTGTGCAGGTTGATATCCATCGCATCGCGCCCGTAGCCGCTGCTCAGGTCCCAGTCCCACTCGCCGAACTGGCCGCGTACCCCCAGCGTGAGCGCGCCGTCGTTCTCGTCGATGTGCTCGGTCGGTGCAAAGCCATCCGGATCGATCGCGCGTACTACCTCATTGCGCAGCGGTTGGCGGAAGTTCTGCGATGCCCAGGCATCACGCTGGGCCAGGGTCAGCAGCCCGTAGGCCTCCACCGTCGCGGCGAGGGGAATACTGGCATTGGCCGTGGCGGTCTTCGTGCGGAACGCGCGGATGCCCCGGTTGCGCCAGGCATTGTTGTCGCGCGTGGCCTCGCGCGGATCCGGCGTCGCGCCGGGTGGCAGCGTCGGGTTGCTGGCCTGGTTGCCGCCGGGGCGGATCGCATTGCCGGCCGCGTTGCGCGGAAAGTAGTACAGGAATGTATCGCGTGCGGGGCTGGTGTAGTCGGTGGCTTTCTGGTCGTCCAGCTGCGCCGCCAGGTGCAGATAGCCGCCGTCGCCCAGGCCGAACCCGGCATCGGCCTGCACCACGCGCGCGCGGCCATCGCCGGCGAAGTAGGTGCCATCGCGGTAGGAGACGTTGCCGCCGCGGGCAGCCTTTTGGGTGACGATGTTGATGACCCCGGCGATGGCGTCCGAACCGTAGATCGCCGAGGCGCCATCGCGCAGCACTTCGATGCGTTCGATCGCACCGGTGGGGATCAGGGCGAGATCGGCGGGCGCGGCGCCACCGAAGCCACCCGCGCCCAGCAGCGCGGTGGCGTGGCGGCGCTTGCCGTCCACCAGTACCAGCACGTGGCTGGCATTGAGGCCGCGCAGCTGCCCGGCACGCACCATGCTGTTCAGATCCCCGGTCTCCAGCGGCAGGTTGAAGCTGGGCACGGTGGTGTTGAGCACATCCAGCAGGCTGGTTGCGTTGGCGGCGCGGATGTCCTCGGCTGAGAGGACATCGATCGGCGCCGCGCTTTCGCGCACGGTGCGGCCCTGTGCACGGGTGCCGGTCACGGTGACCGTATCCAGGGTGGCGGTGCTCACGCTGGTGGCGACTTCCACCTCGGCTGCGCCGTATGCGGCGAGGGGCAGGGACAATGCGGACAGGACGGCGACAACCAACGGCAGGCGATGGTGCGTGGACAGCATGGAAGATCCCCAGGAGAAGGAGGGCCGATGCACAGCGGCATGCGGCGGGCAGGCGAGGGCGGATGGACCGGATCAGCCGGTGGCTGGCGTACCCGTGCAACAGCACTCGGCAGCGGCGGCGGCACGTCCGGTGCCGGTCATGGCGCACCGCCGGCGGCGGCAGCCCAGCGGGCGAGGTCGGCAGGATGCAGCGGGCCGTTGTGGACCTGCAGCACGGTGCCGTGCGCATCGATCAGCACCGAAAACGGCAGTGTGCCGATGCGGTTGCCGAACGCGGCGGCGGTGCCGGGCGGGCCGTCGCCCTCCACCAGTTGCGGGTAGGTGAGGCGTAGCTGGTCGCGCAGGGCCTTGGCCGATTCCACATCATCCAGCGCGACACCAACCACGTGCACGCCGTTCGGCCGCGAGGTCTGCGCCTGCGAGAAATCCTGCAGGTCGGGCATTTCCTTCAGGCACGGGCCGCACCAGCTGGCCCAGTAGTTGAGCAGCACCGGGCGGCCGCGCCATTGCGCCAGCGACGCCGGGGCACCCTCGAGATCGGTCCAGTGCAGGGCCGGTGCCGCCTGGCCGGCAGGCGCGGCCGTGGTGGGCGGGGCGGCGAACGATGCCATGGGCAGCGCGATCATCAGCACGGTAGCCAGCAGCGCCAGGCGGCGAAAAGCGGAAGAGGTCATGGAGGTGAGGCCGTTGAAGATGTGGCGCGCGACGCGAAGCGGTCGTCGGTAAGGGTGTGCAGGAACTGCTCGATGTCGTCGATCTCCGCCTCGGTCAGGTGCAGGGGATCGCGCAGCTGCGCGTCCCGGCCGATCGAATCGGGGATCACCTTGCCGGGGTCGTCGTAATACACGATCACTTCGCGCAGGCTCTTGAACATCCCGTTGTGCATGTAGGGCGCGGTCAGTGCGACATTGCGCAGGCCCGGCACCTTGAACTCGCCTTTCTGCGCCGGATCGCCGGTGATCCCGCCGCGGCCTTCGTCGTTGAACTCGCGGCCGTTGTAGATGCCGATGTTCTTGAAGCGGTCCGAGGTGAAGTCCTCCCCGGCGTGGCAGCTCACGCACTGGGCCTTGGTGATGAACAGCAGGCGGCCGCGCTTGGCCGCGTCGCTGATCGCATCCTCCTGGCCCAGCGCGTAGCGGTCGTACGGGCTGTCCACGGTGTTGAGGGTCTTCTGGTAGGCGGCCAGGGCGCGGCCCAGCGTGCGCGCGCTGGGAGCGGCGCTGTAGGCATCCTGGAAGCGTGCCA
The DNA here is from genome assembly GCF_001807865.1 of Stenotrophomonas sp. HMSC10F06. Taxonomy (NCBI): domain Bacteria; kingdom Pseudomonadati; phylum Pseudomonadota; class Gammaproteobacteria; order Lysobacterales; family Lysobacteraceae; genus Stenotrophomonas; species Stenotrophomonas sp. HMSC10F06. The sequence goes on from NZ_KV791310.1 coordinate 38,380, forward strand.
CCCACGCAGGATCGGCACGCAGCCGCGCCACCGCGTCATCCACCGGCAGGTCCATCTCCAGCGGGTTGGCGATCGGCGCGAGCGCCTGTTCCTCCAGGGTCTCGCTGCGGCCATCCCAGAAGAAGCGGGTGCGCCCGGCACTGTTCATCACGCTGGGCGTGTTGCGGGTGCCCAGGCGACCGTCCACGCCCAGGCTGAGCGCGCGGTCATCGGCGAAGGCGCGGGCCGGCTGATGGCAGCTGGCGCACGACACCGTGCGGTCACGCGACAGGATGGGATCGAAAAAGAGCTGTCGGCCCAGCTGGGCGCGCGGGTTGTCGGACAGATCGCCGTCGTAGGTCGGCGCATCGGCGGACAGCACCGGCGCCAGGAACGCGCCGCCGGCCAGTGCCGCAAGCAGGGAGAGGGACAGGGCAGGGCGTGGCATGGCTGGCGCCGCGCTCAACGCGCGGCGATCTCCTGCTGGACCAGCTCGCACAGGCCGCTCTCTTCGAAGCAGACCTGCGCGCGCAGGGTGCCGTTCACCGGCGTGCCGCCCGCCGCCACGGGCAGGCGCAGCTGTCCTTGTTCGCTGAAATAGGTGTAGCGGTAGTCACCGGCGAAACTGCGGCCGTGGCCTTCGCGGGCATCGACCGAGCGCAGCGGGCCCTGCGTCTGCGCCCCGTCCGCCAGGATCACCCGTGCCGCGCGCGGGCCGATCTGCGGTTGCTCGAAGTCCGAGGCGTACAGGATCCAGCCCGGTTCGATGCGGGCATCGATGACCAGCTCGCGGGACCCGTCGGGCGCGGCCTCCAGCCGCGGCTTGAGGGCGACCTTTGGCGTATCGGCGGCGATCGCGTTGCCACCGCTCAGCAGCAACGCAACGCCCAGGGGAAGGATGCCGTACCTCACTCCTTGCCCCCTTGCGCCTCGGTGGTGATGCGCAGCTGCACCTCGTCGGCGATGTTGGGCAGGAACGCATCCAGCCCGAACTCGCTGCGGCGGATCACGCCCGTGGCGTTGAAGCCGATGGTCAGCACCTTGCGGCTGGGATGCTCGCCCACCTTGTTGAGGGTGGCGTCGAGCACGACCGGGCGGGTGACGCCATGCAGGGTCAGCTCGCCGGTGATCTTCAGGCGGCCGGCGCCCTGGGACACGACCGAGGTGCTGCGGAAGGCAGCCTGCGGGAACCTGGCGACATCGAAGAGTTTGTCGCTCTTCACGATCTCGTCGAGTTTCGGCACGTGGGTGGCCAGCTCGGCCAGCGGCAGCTCGACCTGTACCTGCGAGGCGGCGGGCCTGGCGGCGTCGTAGACCAGCGTGCCGCTGCTGATCGCGGCGCGGCCGGTCGGGAATGAAAAGCCGTTGTGGTTCCAGGTGAACAGCACATCGGTATGGGTCGGGTCGAGCTGGTAGGTCACCGGCGCGGCGATCGCCACGGCAGGTGCGGTGGCAGCGGTGAGCAGGGTCAACAGCACGGTGGTGCGCATGGGGCGGGTCTCTTCGTGGTGGCGCGCAGCCGCCCGCGGCATCGCGGGGAGGCCGGGCGGGCGCGCAGCGCAGGAGGGAGGGCCGCGGCGGGCGGGCAGGCCGGCCGCCGCGGAGGGTTACGGGGCGACGGCCAGTGCCGGCGTCGTGGTTGCGGTCGCGGCGCTTGCCGCATACGGATCGGGCTCGGCAATCAGCCCGTCGAGCAGGCTGTTGAAGCGGGCCACATAATCCTGGTGATACTCCCCGGTCACGGTGCCGGTGTAGCCGGTGTAGATCTCGCGGACCTTGCCGTCACGGCCGATGATGATCGTGGTCGGGAAGGCGGCCATGTAATTGAGGCCCTTGAGTTTCTCGGTAGCGACCTTCTTGTCGGCGATGCCGCCGAACACGATGTCGTAGCGGATATCGAAGTAGTCCTTGAAGGTGGTCAGGGTCTTCTTGAAGTAATCGAAGTTGTCTTCCTGCTCGAAGGCGACCGCCACCGCCTCCACGCCACGGTGCTGGTTCTGCTTGAACCACGGGGCCAGGAAATAGGTCTGGTCGGTGCAGTTCGGGCACCAGGTACCAATCACTTCAACGATGACCACCTTGCCGCGGTATTTGTCGTCGCGCAGCGAGACCTGCTTGCCCTGCAGATCGGGGAAGCTGAAATCGATGCGTTCCTGGCCATCCTTGAGGAAGGTGAGCTTGTACGGATCCGGCAGCTCCACCTTGTCGCTTTTCTCGGCCTCGAACTTCACCACGTTGTAGATGCCGCTGCCGAACGCGCCCTGGATGTTGCCGTCTTCATCGATCGTGCCGCGGATCAGCAGCGGGCTGGGCCCACTGAAGCCGGACAGGTAGAAACGGTTGCCCTGCACGGTGCCTTCCAGCTCGCGGGTATCACCCACCACGGTCATGAACACGCCGGAGAGGCGATTTCCCTCCTGTTTGAGCAGGGCGACCTGGTTGCGCTTGTCCTGGCGGGCGGCCTTGTCGATGGTCTGCACGGCCCACTTGCCGCTGAGGTCCGCCGCCGGTGCCTCGTCCTGGCCGGGCTTGACGAAGCGCCATGCCGCGCCCTGTTCGGCGGTGAAGGCAAGGTTGCGCGCCCCTTTGCGGCTGGGCACCAGGTCCTTGTACTGGCCGACCAGGTGCTTGCCATCCTCGGAGACCTTGCCTTCGAGCACCGCATCGTAGGTGTTCATCCGCACCGAGAAGGTCCCGTCATCGCGCGGGGTGACCTTGAATCTGTCGGTGCGGCTGCCGTTGAGCAGGGTGAAGGTCGCGTCCTGCGCACGCTTTCCCTTTACTTCGAAGTTGAACGGAATGGGATCGCCATCGATATTGAATTCGCCGCGCCACACGCCTTCGGCAGGAAATGGGGCGGTGGCTGCGGCCGCTGCAGGCAGGGCCAAGGACAGGCTTGAGGCGAGGAACAGGGCCGCGACGACGCGACCGGATAATGCCAGTGTCATGAGAGTGCTTCCAGATAATCCCCTTGGACGCGCCAAGTCGCCGGCGATGCAGCCCCCGTTCCACTGCATCCGCTGAAAGGCCATCCCTGGCCGGTCACGTGCCATCCATGGCGTGACTGGATTATTGCCACGTGAATGTCGTAAAAGTTCATCGTGGCTTGGAACGCATGTTCATCAGCATATTCACCGGCGCGACGATGGCAGGCTGATAACCGTTTTGACATCAGCGCATTTGCCGCCGTGGCCGGCATCGAAGACCATGGTGCCCGAGGCGCCTGGCCACGCGCCGATACCAAGGAGGGAGCCCATCGTGAAGCCAAGGGAAGGTATCCAGGTCTCGGTTTACACCCGCTGGCATCAGCTGGCCGTCCCGCTCGCATTCCTGTTGGCCGCGGGCAGTTTCATGTTCATCGTGCTCAATCGCGGTCCGGTGGGTATCGCCATCGTGGTGGCACTGCTGTGCCTGGTGCTGCCGCCGTTGTTGGCCTTCCAGGGCTTTCCGACGCGCAATGAAGTGATGGTCATGGCCGATGGCCTGATGTTTTCGCGACGCGACGCGGTGCCCTTCGATCAGTTGTCCAGCTGGGGCACCGATGACTATCTGAAACTGGTGCGGCCGGGCCGGGCGACACTGATGGTGAGTGCAGCCGATCTGCAGAGCCGTGACCGCCTGCTGCGCGAATTCGAACACGCACTGGAGGCTTGGCAACGCAGGCAGCCTGCGCTCAGCGAGCCGATCCGGCGTACTCACTTCTATGGCTCGGCGCGTGCGGCGGCCATCGGCGCGGTGATCATCGGGCTGGGCGCGCTGTGCATCGTCATGGCATTGCGGTTGCGTGAGCCGTCCATCGAGCTGGCGGTTGTCGGCGCGCTGGGTGGGCTGGTCGGCGTGATCATGCTGCTTGGCCGGCGGGTGTGAGTCTGGCGCGGCCGTCCACACGGTCTTGTTTTCAGCGTCTCGCGTATTTCACGACCTGAAGCGCAGCCTGCCGATGCGAGCTGCATCCGCAGCGCATGAAAAGGAGTGCCATCCGCTATGAATACCCGAGGCGATTACGCCCACCCCGAGCCCGTCGCTGCCGCGACCGTGGCCGTGGTCACCCCACCGCCGGTGGTGGATCTTCCGCGCGAGAGTGCCGTGTCATGGGGCGCGATCCTGGCCGGTGCCATCGCCGCAGCCGCGCTTTCGTTGATCCTGGTGATTCTCGGCGTGGGCCTGGGCCTGTCGTCGGTCTCGCCGTGGTCGTTTGAAGGCGTGACTGCCGAGACCTTCGGCTGGTCCAGCATTGCCTGGTTGACCTTCACCGCCATCGCAGCCTCCGGTCTGGGTGGCTATCTGGCCGGTCGCCTGCGCACGAAGTGGAGCAACCTGCACGGCGATGAGACCTACTTCCGCGATACCGCACATGGTTTCGTGTCGTGGGCGGTGGCCACTCTGCTGACCGCTGCACTGCTGACCTCCGCGATCGGCGGCATTCTCGGCGCTGGCGCCAAGGTGGCCGGTGCCACCGCAGGTGCGGCGGCGTCCACTGCCGGCGGTATTGCCGCAGCGGGCGCAGGCTCGGCCGCGATGGGCAACGAAGAGGGTGACGTGCAGTACTGGGTGGATTCGCTGTTCCGTGCCAACCCGACCGCAGCGCAGCCCGCGCCGCCGGTCGGTCCGGCCGATGCAGCGGCCCCCCCGGCACCGCCGGTCAACGGCGCACCGCCGCCGCCGCGCCCGATGCCGGGTGCCGACCGTCGTGCGGACAGCCGTGAGGTGCGTACCGAGGTCAATCGCATCATCGTCAACAGCCTCAAGTCCGACACCATGGACCCAGCCGATACCCAGTACCTGGGCCAGCTGGTGGCGGCACAGACCGGCATGAGCCAGGCCGAAGCACAGGCCCGCGTGACCGATGTCCAGACCCGCCTGCGCGCTGCGCTGGACAACGCCAAGCAGCAGGCCAAGCAGGCGGCCGACGATGCCCGCAAGGCGACCGCCTATGCCGCGCTGTGGCTGTTCATCACGCTGCTGATCGGTGCCTTCATCGCCAGCCTGAGTGCCACCTGGGGCGGCCGTCGCCGCGACCTGTGAACCTGACCATCCCAAGGGAGGAAACACCATGAAGTACATTCTGCTGTGGATGCTCGGCATTCCGATTCCGCTGCTGCTCCTGTTCGCGCTGCTGCGCTGACCGTTCCACCATCAGGCCGCCTTCGGGCGGCCTGATGCGTTGTGGCGGCCCGGCCGGGAAACTGGCGAGGTGAACAGCCCAGGTCCGGTCTTTCTGAATGAGTCAGGGAAGTGCAAACAACCTTCACGCCATCAGCATCTGCCGTCATGCCCAATCTTCCTGAATTCATTTAAGCTTGGACGATTGCGACCCCCATTCATATCCGTGATGGGGCGTCTGTCCACCCGGTGTTTCCCTTCTTTCAGGACCTTTTCCATGGCGGCTTTGCAGCAGCGCACGATCGATCTCATTCGCAGCCATCAAGAGCCCCTGCTGGCCGCATGGGCCGGCAATCTGGCCGGTTCCAGCCAGGCCCAGGACGGCCGCCTGTCCTCCCGCGAGCTGGACCAGCAGGTCCGCGAGTTCTGGCGTCTGTTCCTGGAGGCGCTGTCGGCTACGGAGGTCAGCTCCATCGCACGGGTCGAGTGGCAGGACATCCGCCGCTTCCTGGAGGAACTTTCCCGCGAGCGCGTGCTGAAGGGCTTCAACTCGTCGGAGACCGCCAGCTTCATCTTCTCGCTGAAGCGACCGCTGTTCGAGGTGATCCAGCAGGGCTACGCGAATGATCCGGCGCAGCTGGGCGACCAGTTGTGGGCGGTCTCCGAGCTGATCGACCAGTTGGGACTGCACACGGTCAGCGTGTTCCAGAAGACGCGCGAAGACGTGATCCAGCGCCAGCAGGAAGAGATGCTGGAGCTGTCCACGCCGGTGGTGAAGCTGTGGGAAGGCGTCCTCGCGCTGCCGATGATCGGCACGCTGGATTCGCAGCGCACCCAGGTGGTGATGGAATCGCTGCTGCAGCGCATCGTGGATACCGGTTCGGAAATCGCGATCATCGATATCACCGGCGTGCCCACCGTGGACACGCTGGTCGCACAGCATCTGCTGAAGACCGTGACCGCCATCCGCCTGATGGGCGCCGATGCGATCATCAGTGGCGTGCGGCCGCAGATCGCCCAGACCATCGTGCACCTGGGGCTGGACCTGCAGGGCATCGTGACCAAGGCCAACCTCGCCGACGCACTGGCACTGGCGCTCAAGCGCACCGGCCAGACCGTGACCCGGACTGCCCGCTGAGATGGAACGCATCCCGATCCTGCAGATGGGCGATCTGCTGCTGGTGACCATCCAGGTGGACATGCACGATCAGCTCGCGCTGACCCTGCAGGATGACCTCACCGAGAAGATCCGCAGCACCTCCGCGCGCGGCGTGCTGATCGATATTTCCGCGCTGGATATCGTCGATTCGTTCATCGGCCGCATGATCGCGACCATTTCGTCGCTGGCCCGGATCATGGATGCCACCACGGTGGTGGTGGGCATGCAGCCAGCCGTGGCGATCACGCTGGTGGAGCTCGGCCTCACCCTCAGCGGCGTGCGCACCGCACTCAACGTGGAGCGCGGCATGAAGCTGCTGCAGCGCACCGACGAAGACGAAGCGGCCTCATGAGTGCCAACAGTGGTTCGCTGCCGATCCGCATCGAGCAGGATGTGGTGCTGGCCCGCCAGGCCGCGCGCCAGGTGTGCGTGGCCTGCAAGCTGCGCCTGATCGACCAGACCAAGCTGGTCACTGCCGCCAGTGAGCTGGCCCGCAACGCCGTGATCTACGGTGGCGGCGGGACGATGGACTGGGACGTGGTCGAGAAGGGGCTGCGCAAAGGCGTGCGGCTGGTCTTCGCCGACAACGGGCCGGGCATCCCGGATGTCGCGCAGGCGCTGACCGATGGCTGGTCGTCCGGCTCGGGCATGGGCCTGGGGCTGTCCGGCTCACGCCGGCTGGTGGATGAATTCGAGCTGGAGAGTGCGCCGGGGCAGGGCACCCGCATCACGATCACCAAATGGAGCTGAACTTCGCAGGCCAGGTAACGCGGGTCGTGGTGGTCGAAGAAACCTCACAGGTCGGACAGGCGCGGCGCGAAGCGCTGGCACTGGCCGATCATGTCGGCCTGGATGAAATGGACGCCGGCCGCGCGGCGCTGGTGGCGACCGAAATGGCGACCAACGTGCTCAAACATGGGCGCGGTGGTCGCATGTACCTGTCCGTGGTCTGTGGCCGCGGCGGCAACGGGGTGGAGCTGTGCACCGTGGACACCGGCCCGGGCTTTTCCCTGGCCGAGTGCCTTCCGGACGGGTATTCGACCGGCGGCACCCAGGGCCTCGGGCTGGGCGCGATCCAGCGCCAGGCCAGCGTGCTCGATGCTTGGTCCGATGCCAAGGGGGCGGTGGTCGTGGCGCGGATCTACGCCAGCCGCACCCCGCGCGACATCGACGTGGCTTACGGCGCCCTGCGCCTGCCGATGCGCCACGAGCTGGCCTGCGGCGATGCATGGCATATCCGCGCAGACGCACGGACCGTGTCGCTCACGGTGATCGATGGCCTCGGCCACGGGCTTCCTGCGGCCGATGCTGCGTGGGCCGGTGTGGATGCGGTCGCGCATTCTGCCGCGGGCGGCGCACCGGCGTTGATCGGCGTGCTGCATGCCGGTATGTCCGGTACCCGGGGTGGCGCGGCAGCGGTGGCCTGCGTGGATGTGGCGACGGGCCAGGTGGAGTTCGCCGGCATCGGCAATATCGCCGCAAGCCTGTGCGAGCCCACCAGTTCGCGTGGGCTGGCCTCGCACCCGGGGATCGTCGGCGTGCAGTACCGCAAGGCACAACCATTCCATTTTCACGCGGCCACAGGCACGCTGCTGGTCATGCACAGCGATGGACTACAGGCGCGTTGGAGCCTGCGTGATTACCCCGGCCTGTTCCACCGTCATCCAGCAGTGATCGTGGCGGTGCTGCAGCGTGATTTTGATCGCGGCCGGGATGACGCCGGCATTGTTGCCCTGCGTCTTGGAGATCTGCATTGAGCGTCACCCCCAATGATGAGGAACTGCAGCGGCTGCGACTGGAAGCCGATGCGCTGCGTGCCGAGTTGGATGAAACCAATCAGGGCGTGCTCGCGCTGTATGCCGAGCTGGACCAGCAGGCCGAGCAGCTGCGCGAGGTCTCCGAGCTGAAGAGCCGGTTCCTGTCATACATGAGTCATGAGTTCCGCACGCCGCTGGGCTCGATCCTGAGCATGACGCGGCTGCTGGAAGACGGCATGGACGGCCCGCTGACCGACGAGCAGCGCCGCCAGGTGCGCTTCATCAGCGCCTCCACCAGCGAGCTGCGCGAGATGGTGGACGACCTGTTGGACCTGGCCAAGATCGAGGCCGGGCGGATCACCATTTCACCGGCCTGGTTCGACCTGATGGACCTGTTCTCGGCCCTGCGCGGCATGTTCCGCCCGCTGGTGGAAGGCAACCAGGTGGACCTGGTGTTCGAAGATCCGCCGGTGATGCCGTTGCTGTACACCGACGACAAGAAGCTGGCGCAGATCCTGCGCAACTTCATTTCCAACGCACTGAAGTTCACGCCCAATGGGCAGGTGGTGGTGTCGACCCGGTTGGAAGGGGAGAGCGCCGTGCGCTTCAGTGTGCGCGATACCGGCATCGGCATCCCCGCCGAACTGCAGTCCACCCTGTTCGAGGATTTCGTGCAGGTGGATACACCGCTGCAGAAACGCCTGCGCGGCACCGGGCTGGGGTTGTCACTGTGCAAGCGCTTTGCCGAGCTGCTGGGTGGGCACGTCGGGGTCGAAAGTGAAATCGGCGCAGGTTCGGACTTCTATGTGGTGTTGCCGCTGACCTTGGCCACGGAGGCCGCGAATGGCGAACCCTGATCGCATCCTGGTGGTGGACGACAACGTGGCGACCCGCTATGCGGTGCGCCGGGTGCTCGAGCATCACGGGTTCCATGTCGAGGAAGCCGGTACCGGCGGGGAGGGGCTGGAGCGCCTTGCCGAGCATGATTTCGATGCGCTGGTGCTGGATGTGAACCTGCCGGACATGAGTGGCTTCGATGTGGTCCGCCAGCTGCGCGAGAACGCGCGGCTGCAGCTGCTGCCGGTGGTGCACGTCTCGGCGGCCTCGATCGCGACCGGCGACATGATCACCGGCCTCAACGCAGGCGCTGATGCCTATCTGATCCATCCAGTGGACCCGGATGTGCTGCTGGCCACGCTGCGCAGCCTGCTGCGCGCCCGCCGCGCGGAGGAAGCGCTGCGCGAGACTGAAGCGCGCTTCCGCGAAATCTTCCGCCATATCAATGCGCCCATCGCGGTGCTCGATGCCAACCTCAACGCGCACGACGCCAACGACGCGTTCACCCGTCTGCTGGGCCAGCAGATCGGTCCGGGCCAACTCGATCAGCTGCTTCAGGATCAGGCCGCGCCGCTGAGTGCGTTGAAGGTCGCCCTCGCCGAGGGCGAGCGCTGGCAGGGAACCTTCAGCCTTCGCGTCGGTGGTGCGATCCGCATGACCGAGTGGCGGGTGACCCCCTATCAGGCCGCCGGCCAGGGGCTGGTGCTGATCGAAGATACGACCGAGCACCATGCGCGTGCCAACGAGCAGCGCCAGGAGCTGGAAAGCGCCACGTCCGAACTGGCCTTCCAGATCGCCGAGCGCGAGCGCACCGAGATCGAGCTGATGCAGGCGCAGAAGATGGATGCGCTCGGCCAGCTCACCGGCGGCATCGCGCATGATTTCAACAACCTGCTGACCACGATCATCTCCGGGTTGGACATGATCGAGATCGCCGCCTCCAGCGGTAAATGGGACAAGGCCTCGCGCTACGTCGAGATCGCCAACGGCTCGGCACACCGTGCCGCAGCGCTGACCCAGCGCATGCTGGCCTTCGCGCGCAAACAACCGCTGGACCCGCAGACCTTCGACGTCGTTGCGCGGGTGCGCTCGCTGGAAGACATGCTGCAGCGCTCGATCGGGGAGAACATCGAGCTTGAACTGGAGCTGGGCCCGGAGCCGTTGATCGCGGTGGCCGACCCGAACCAGTTCGAGAACGTGATCCTCAACCTGGTCATCAACGCCCGCGATGCGCTGGCCGGCCAAGGCCTGATCCGCATCCGCGCCGGGCGTGCGCAGATCGAACGTGACCATGAGCTGGCCCCGGGCCACTACATCACGGTCACCGTCCTGGACAACGGCGTGGGCATTCCCACCGAGCTGCTGACCAAGGTGTTCGAGCCGTTCTTCACGACCAAGCCGCAGGGCGAGGGCACCGGGTTGGGGTTGTCGATGACCTACGGGTTCGCGCGTCAGTCCGGTGGCAGCGCACGCATCGCCAGCGAGCGTGGCGAGGGGACGGAAATCGAGCTGCTGCTGCCGGAGGGCCGGCTCCAGCCGGTCGCCCAGGCATCGGTACCGGCACAGCTGCCCCGTGGCAGCGCCGAACGCATCCTGCTGGTGGACGATACCGATTCGGTGCGGATGATGGTCCGGGAGATGCTGGTCGAAGCCGGATACCAGGTGGTCGAGGCCATCAACGCGCAGCAGGCGCTGCTGGAACTGCATTCGGACCGTGAGCTGGACCTGCTGCTGTCCGACGTCGGCCTGCCCGGCATGAACGGTCGCGAGCTTGCCGATGCGGCCCGGGCCCTGCGGCCGCACCTGCCGGTTCTGTTCGTCACCGGCTATACGGAAAGCGCCGCTGTCCGCAATGAATTCCTCGGGCAGGGGATGTCCCTGCTGCCCAAGCCGTTCAGTGTCAACGAACTGCTGCGGGGCGTGCGGCAGATGTTCAACCCGGGCTGACAGGCTTCGCCCGCAGCCTGGGTACAATCCCCTGACGCCTCCGGGGGAAACCACCATGTCGCCACCCGCAATCGGCCCGGCCGCACGCGCACTGGCGGCGCGTGAGTGCACGGCCATCGCCGAGGCGCTTTCGCCCCAACCCGATGTCCACGATGCCGTGCATCGTGCGCGCAAGACCATCCGCCGGCTGCGCGCGCTGCTCGCACTGCTGGAGAACAGCCATTTTGAGACAGACCAGGCCGATGCGGCCCTGCGCCGCCTCGGGCAAGGGCTGTCGGCATTGCGCGATGCCCACGTGGTGGTGGACACCTGCCAGCGCCTGGCCGCGCAGCAGCCCGCCCTGCCATGGGCGGAGGTCGGCAGACGGCTGACGGTGCGCCGCGACGCACGCCTGGCCCAGGCGCTCGCACGCGACCCGGCGTTTGCACGCCGCCACGCGGCACTGGGACGTATCGTGCGGGATCTCCAGGCCCAGCCATGGGAGTCCCTTGGAAGGCGTGACCTGCGCAAGGGACTGGCGCGTAGTGAGCGGCGTACCGCCAAGGCGGAAAAGCGCGCCGCACGCAGCCGCGATACCGAGGATCTGCACCGCTGGCGCCGGCGGGTACGCCGCCTGCGCATGCAGCTGGAAGCACTGCCAACGCTGGACAGCGCGCTGGCTGCCTCGATCAAGCGCAGCCGCCCGGGCCGACAGGCGCGGGCACTGCACACGCTGGGCGATCAGCTGGGCTGGCAGCAGGACCTACGGATGCTGCGCAACCTGGTGCGGGTGATGCCGGGTGTGGGGGACCGCCGTGCACTGCTTGCGCAGATGGATGCGGAGGGGGTGGCTGCGCTGGGCTGAGCTGAGCCGCCGTATCGATCTGCTGCTCAACTGGGTCGGCCTGGCGTGGGCAAGGTGTACTCGCGGAGGTAGTCGACGAGGTCGTCCTGTCGGCCGCTACCTGCCAACAGCCAGAGAAGCAGCCGGGCTTTGCGCGGACACAGCAGCCCACACATCCGGAGACCATTGCGGATCAGACCGATCTCGCCACCTTCAAAGCCATAGGTGCACTGTGCGGTCGGTCCCGACCCCGCACGCGTGCCCACGAGGACCGGAATCTTCGTGGCAATGCGCGCCAGGACGTTGGACCAGGATGCACTGACGTGACCTGCGCCGAAACCCGCGATGACGAGGCCTTCGTAGCCCAGCGGCAGCAACTGCTCCAACAGCAGGGTATCGGCAGCAAGTGTTGCTTCCAGGAGCGCAATCTTCTGGTGCGTACGCGTTGGCAAGGGCACCAGCATGCGGGCGCGCGCCGGGCGAAGAAAGCAGGCGCGGCCTTCGATCATCAGGCCGACGGGACCCACCACGGGCGAAGTGAAGGCATGAAGGGCCAGCGTGCTCGACTTCCGTACATGCCTGGCCTCGTGGACCTCGGCGTTCATGACGACCAGGACACCGCGTGCGCGACTGTCGGCAGTGCAGGCAACCAGGGTGGCGTCCAGTATGTTGCCGGGGCCGTCCGCCCCGGCCTGTCCCGCCGGGCGCATCGCCCCTGTAACGACCAGGGGGGCATCGTGAGTCCAGAGGTAATCGAGGAATGCGGCGGTCTCCTCCAAGGTGTCCGTGCCCTGGGTGACAACCACGCCGTCAGCACCTTCTTCGATCTGACGGTCCGCCCACGCCAGCACCTGCAGCAGCAGGTTGAAGTCCAGCGATGCGCTGGGGACCAGACTCAGGCTTTGCACGCCGATCTGCGCGATATCGGAAATGGCAGGCACGGTGGCAAGCAAGGCGTCGCCAGCCAGGGCGGGTGTGATTCCTTCGCCTCCCTGTTGGTGCTGCATGCTCAGCGTGCCGCCAAGCGTGGCGATGGAGATTCGGGGTGTGGGCAAGGCAGACCTCAGGGAACAGGGAGGATTCGTGACGTTCCGGGAACTCAACCGCGGAAAACCAGGCCCAGTGACGGCACGACGAGCAGGGTGCTGACAGCCATCGACAGGACATTGCCGAGGTACGGATGTACATGGTTGGGCAACCGGGATGAAAGAGCTCTCGCCAGTGGCGGGGCGATCAGGGCGCCCAGCACCGCGCTGCTGATCACCACCGCCATTCCGCCGCCGTGGGTCAGAACCGCGGCGGGGACAACGGAGACCAGTGGGACATAGGTGGGGTGCCAGCCGTGCGACATCCATTGCCGGCGCCAGAGGATGACACCGACGAGGGATGCAAGCGCCTGGCCGGCAATCAGAGGCAGCAGCAGGCCCGAGCCATAGGCTGGCGCGAGCGGATTCAGCGCGTACGCGAGCAATACCCCCGCGAGCAGGCCAATGCTGGCCCATTCGTTACCGAAGAAGGGGGCTTCTGAGAAATCTGCCAGTACACGACGAACGGTCCAGGTGATGCCATATCGTTGCGTGACCACCGGCGCTGACGGCACCGGAAGCTTCCGCTGCGGAGCAGGCGGGCTGACCAGCCACGGGATGCGCCGACACAGGAAGAAGGCGGCCGCGCTGCCCAGCGCCATGCCGAGTACATTGCCCACAACGGCCGGGAGTTGGAGCGGGGTGCATACGTAGTTGACCAGCAGCAGGCAGGACGGAGTCACCAGCACGGCGCCCAGCACTGCCCCGTTGACAGCGATCTTCCACCCTCGCCCGAACAGTAGAACCATGGCGGCAGGCAAGGAAACAGCGGCGACAAAGGTGGGCTGCCAAGTCCCCGTACCGAGTGACCATCCCCATAGTGCATGGCTCAGCAGCATACCCAGCAGCGAGCTGGACACTACCCAGGGCCACAAACCACTGCCGTAGCAGATGCTGAAGCCCTGCCAGCGATGTCCGCCGCGACTGGCGAGATGCCCGACCGCCGCACCCAGAAGAAGGCCTGCCGAGGCCCACTCGTGCTTGTAGAAGGTGACCTCACTGAGGTCACCGGCAATCCAGCGCCACCTTGCCCATGGCGAAGCGCTGAGGCCGGCCATCATGTCGTCGTAGCCCGGCCAGTCGCCCGCACCACTGGAGCGATGGGCGAGCGCCGTCGCGCCGAGCAGCACTACCGTGATCGCTGTGGCGGCGATCATCAAGACCCACGGCGAGGCCGAGATGCCACGCCGGTCGAGAGTGGAGGGCGTCGGCATCTCGTCCGGCCTCACCGCGGCAGAGAGGGATGTTGGCGATAGCCCAGCATCGGGTCGTAGAGATCAGTGCGTCGATCACGATGCAGATCGTTCAAAGCATTCCAGATGGGAGCGCTGCGGGCGGTCGACAGGTCGATGTCGGCATAGACGATGGCCTGGTGCTCCGCCGGGGCCACCGGCGCGATTGGCCAGCCGTTGGTACCCGCAATGAGTGAGCATCCAAGGAAGCGTTCACCGCACTCGCTGCCAACGCGGTTGGCGGCAGCGATGAAGACGTTGTTGACGTGCGCTGCGGTCATTGTCAGGTACGACGCCATGCACTTTCCCGCGTCGTCGAACAGCGGCGGGAGTGTCCATACCCAGTTGTTCAAGCTGCAGATGATGTCGGCGCCCTGCTGGCTCAGCAGGCGTGGCACCTCCGGGAACCAGACATCCCAGCAGATCATCAATCCGATCCGGCCGATGCTGGTTTCGAACACCGGGAAACCGAGATTTCCTGGCGAGAACCACAGCTTTTCCTTGTTCCAGAGATGCGCCTTTCGATACTTGCCGATGAGGCCATCCGGCCCCATCAGGACAGCCGTGTCATACAGATGCACCCCATCACGCTCGGCCAGGCCGGCGGCGAGGTGGATCTGGTGTTCCCTTGCGAAATCGGTCCAGGCGCGGGTGCTGGGCCCGTCGGGAATGACCTCGGCATGTGCATAGGCATCCTGACGATCTGCGAACAGATAGCCTGTATTGGCCAGCTCGGGCAGCACGATAAGCGTGGCACCGTTTTCGACCGCCTCCCGCGCCAGCGACAGGCTCTTGCCCAGATTGACCTGACCGTTATGCACCCCGACCTGAGGGTCGAACTGCAAGACGGCGATGCGTACTGCGCTGATGGCATTGCTCATGCGGGTTACCTGTTCCTGTCCAAATCGCCGGCGGCTGCCGTGCAAATGAATAAGAAGCTGGATCGCGCCCTGTCGCCATACACAAACTACGATTTTCTCGTAGGTGATTACCGCGTCTGCAATCGTTGTTTTCTATTCCTGGAAGCCCGTCACTGCGCGTGCCTTCGGCGGCTTGTACTCGCATCGCGGATACCCCGAGCACGACTGGAAGGCGCCATACGGCCCGGTGCGCGGCACGATCACGCCCACCCTGCAGGCCGGGCAGGCCTGCTCGTGGATGGTCTCACCGGCCATCGAGGTGACGCGCACCGCACCGTCATTGACCAGCTCGGTCAGGAAGGCCGAGCGCCGACCCTGCACGGTGAACATCGCCACCGAGCGGCGCGCGCGCGTCAGCGCTACGTAGAACAGGCGGCGTTCTTCGCCCAGCGGATACGCATCGCTGTCGGGCATCGCCAGCGCGAGCACGGGATCATCGGCGCGGGTGTTGGGAAAGCGCCGGTCCAGCATGCCGGGCAGGATCACATAGTCCGCCTCCGTGCCTTTGGAGCGGTGCGCGGTGAGGAAGCTGACCTCCATGTGTTGGCCATGCCGTGCCCGCCACGTGGCCGGCAGCATCGCGCGGTCTGCGTTGTAGCGGCCGAGTACGAACACCGTGACCTTGCCATCGCGGCCGGGCGGCACCTGGCCGGACAACAGCTGCTGGTGCAATCGCTCCAGATACTGCTCGACCGCTCCGGCCAGCCGGTCGCGCGAGGCGACCTGGTAGGCCTGCAGCACCGCGCCGTACGCCGGCGTGACCGACTGGACGTCCTTCGGGATCTGCGCAGGGTTACGGGATACGAAGGCACTGGACACATCGCACAGCGCCTGCGGGCAGCGGAACGTCTGTTGCAGCTTGAGCACCTGGCCCTGACCGAACCAGTCCACGAAGCCGGTCATCACCGACACGTCCGCGCCGGCAAAGCGATTGATCGACTGCCAGTCGTCACCGACCGCGAACAGGTGTTTTCCCGGTGCCTGCACCAGTGCCCGGCACAGCCGCGCACGGGCGCGCGAGGCATCCTGGAATTCATCGGCCATCACCAGGTCGAAGGGAGCGACGTAGCGCCCCTGTTCGAGGTGCTCGGCGGCCTGGTTGAGCATGTCTTCGAAATCGATCCCGCCCTCGGCCACCAGCGCATCGTCCCAGCCTTCCAGGATCGGGACGATCAGCGCGAGGAAGAGGCGGTAGCGGTGCTTGAAGTGATCGTCGGGCAGGCGGCGCAGGCGTTCGACCATGTCCTCCACCTGCAGCGCGTTGCTCTTGGCGTGGCTGATGAAGGTACGGACCAGGCCGATCAGGTCGCTGTCCGGCATCGGCGTCGCGCCGCCCTCGGGCAGGTCGCGGTCGGGATTCGGGTCCAGTTCGATACCGCGCTGCGACAAGGCCTCGCCCAACTGCACGAACAGTTCGCCGGTGCGCAACTGCTGCGGGGTGGTCTCGATCCGCTCGATGCCATCGCGGGCGCCCGGCTCGCCAGCGCGAGGCGCGGGCGAGCGGTCGTGTCCCGCCGGGGCGAGGTGGTCGTGATACAGCGCAATGCCGGGGTAATGGAAATCCGGGCGGTACGGGCGGTACGCATCGGTCCCGGCATCGAATGCATCGCGGCGTGCATAGGTGTACGCCACGCCGTTGTAGAACAGCCAGTCGGCGATCACGCACGCTTCGATGCTATGCACGCGCTCGCCCTGCAGGGTGCGCACATACCCCTGGCCATCCTTGTCCCACTCCTCGGCGTCCAGCGACCCGCCGGTGACGGGCAGGTCACGGCCGAACACCAGCCGGAACATGTCCCACTGGGTACGGAAGGCGAGCGAGCGGTCCTTGAGCTGGTCGATGATCTCGGCCAGCCGATGGAAACCCTGGGTGGCATCGACCGCCCAGTCCGGCACCTGCGGCATCCTGCCGGTGGCCTGGGCGATGATGTGCCGGCCCAGCGCATGGAAGGTGCGCGCTTCCACCCGCACCTGAACCAGGCCGAGGCGCTGGAACGCGCGGTCCGCACGCGCCTGCAGCTCGGTGGCGGCCTCCTTGTTGAAGGCGAGCATGACGATGCGCTCGGGCGCGACCAGCCCGCGTTCGATGGCGTACGCCGCCTTGGCGACCATCGTGGAGGTTTTGCCCGAACCTGCTGCGGCCACCACCTGGACGCGGTTGTCGAAGCAGATCACCGCGCGGGCCTGCTCATCGGTGAGTGGCCGGCTTTCGACGCGGTCCAGCAACGCACGGCTGGCGACCCGTTCGCGCGCCTGATGGACCTCATTGCGGCGCGCCCACATCGTTGGCCAGTCGGCCAGCCACAGCATCAGCGCTTCTTCGATCGCGGCCGGGTCGCCATCGAGCTGGCTGCGCAGGTCGGCATCATCGAACACCGTCCACAGCGCGTCCTCACCCAGGGGCAGGGTGGGGCGTGCCTCCAGCAGTGCCTGCTGCTGCTCGCAGGTCAGCCACAGCGATTCCTCGTCGGCCAGATCGGTAGCCGCCTGCACCTGGGCGAGCCAGTGCTGGATGGCGGTGTGGGACTGCTGGAACAAGGCGACATGGTCGCGCTGGCGCTGCTTGCCGCTTCGCTCCTCCAGTGCCGACACCAGCAAGCGCGCGGACGCGGCGGGCAGGCCGCCGAGGATCAACGGTGGGTGCCCTTCACGATGGAGGCTCAGCCGTGCCCAGGGCAGGCGCGGGTACACCTGCAGTGCATCCAGCGGCGCGTGATACCGATGACCGTCAATGGTCAGTAGCAGCTGGTCGTCTTCCAGGCGCAGGCGCCAGTGCGGCGATCGCGTGAGGCGTTGACCCCAGTCGCTCGGGGCCCATTCGTACGTCATCGGTGTTCCAGGTGCGGCCCTCGTTGCGGCCGTGGCCGGAACAGCATGGGTGGCGCGGTTTGATCGGATGCCCATGATAGGGGAAATCAAAAAAATCCCCGCCTGGGCGGGGATTCGGATCGAGCGGTCGTTCGCGGCGTACCGTTACTGCTGCAGCACCGGCACGCTGCGCGCGCGGCGGTCCACCAGCATCGCCACGCACCACAGCAGCAGCCCGCCCAGCGCGGTGGCAGCGCCAACGTACCCGGTCACCGCAGGGCTGAAGCCGGCGCCGATCGCCATGCCACCGAACCACGGGCCCAGTGCGTTGGCGGTATTGAACGCGGCATGGTTGGAGGCGGCGGCCAGCGTCTGCGCTTCGCCGGCCACGTCCATCAGGCGGGTCTGCAGCACGGCCGCCAGGGCGCCCATGGTGCCGACCGCAATGATCATCGGGAACACGCTCCACACCGATTGCGCGGCCAGCGGGAAGGCCAGCAGCACCAGGATCGACCAGACCAGCACGACGGCGGCGGCGCGGAACTGGAAGCGGTCCACCAGCCAGCCACCGGCGACGTTGCCAATGATCGCGCCGATGCCGAAGATGCCCACGGCCAGCGGCATCCACGATTCGGCCAGGCCGGTGACCTGCACCAGCGTCGGGGCGAGATAGGTGAACACGCAGAACATGCCGGCGAAGCCGACCGAACCGATCGCCAGTGCCAGCCACACCTGGGGACGATTGAAGGCACGCAGTTCGCGCATCGGCGAGGTACGCACCTCATCCGGATCGGGCAGCAGGAAGCGCGCAATCATCGCCACGGTGGCGATTGCCAGCACGCTGACCAGGGCGAACGCGGTGCGCCAGCTGACCTGCTGGCCGAGCCAGGTGGTGAGCGGATTGCCGACCAGGATCGCCACGGAGAGGCCGAGCAGCACTTTGGACACCGCCGCGCCACGCTGCGCCGGCGGGCTGATCGCCGCCGCCACCAGCATCGCCACGCCGAAGTAGGCGCCATGCGGCAGCCCGGCGACGAAGCGGGCCAGCAGCATCGTGCCGTAGTTGGGCGCCAGCGCACTGGCCAGATTGCCGATCGCGTAGAAGCCCATCAGCGCCAGCAGCAGGTTGCGGCGCGCGAAGCCGGCGCCGGCAAAGGCCAGGACCGGGGCGCCGACCACCACGCCGATGGCATAGGCGCTGATCAGGTGGCCGACCTGGGTTTCGCTGATCGACAGCCCGCGGCTGATCTCCAGCATCAGGCCCATGCTGGCGAACTCACTGGTGCCGATGGCAAAGCCGCCCAGCGACAAGGCCAGCAGGATCAGGGTGCGCTCGCGCGGCGAGAGCCGGGCGGCCAGAGGGACGGAGGAGGAGCTCATGCAGGCGGCGGCGTCGAACGGGGGAAGCGCGGCATTGTACTGCTGCGACGCAGCATTAATCAGCCGGGCCCATGGAACGCTGGATCTGCCTGGTGCGCGCTGCCCCGTGAGCGGCCTACCGCAGCGTCCGGACAGGCCCGCCGCGCTTGGCTATCGCCGCCTTTTCACGGATACGGCCGCGCCCTGAACGGCTGCGGCTCGGGCGCCGCCGGCGGAAGGCGCTCGCCGTGAACGCGGCTGAGGATCTCATTGGTGCCTCGTTGTTCGGCCACGATCTGTTGCAGCAGCCCCTTGATACCGAAGATGGCAAACGGAACGAACAGCCACAACAACCCGAGCAGCGCGCCGATGAGCGCGACCAGCAGCGAAAACCCTGAACCCGCAGGACCCATGTCTTACTTCCTTGTCGTTGAGAGGTGTTAGATCACCTCAATGATAGCCGTAGCCTTTTGGACCCGGGCCGCATTGGGCGCCCAGCGGCATTGGCCGGTGGGCGGCGACGAAATATCACTAGTCGATCACGGCCAGTCTCGCCCATTCATGCGACAATTTGGCTTCAAGGCCACCCGTCGATGGCTGCGCGATGCCGCCAGAGAGGTTGCGATGTCTTCCAGTCCAGGCTTTCCTGCCCTTATCGGTTTCGATCTGCCCGGCCCACAGGCGGGGACCCGTTCGCAGCGGGTGATTGTCACCGCGTTGCTGGATGACACCCCGCGCGCTGACTGGCTGCGCATCCTGCACCGCCTGGCGTGGCCATCATTGCGGCTGGATCACGGCGTCGAGCAGATCCGCCTGGTCGGGCACGGCCTCCATTTCGTGGGTGCGATCACCGATGCCAGGGCGTTGTCGGCCTCGGTGCGTGGCCTGTTCAACGAGGTCAACGCGAAAGCGCTGGACCGCCGCCTCGCCGCGATGGAGAACCCGCTGGATGACGACGGTCCGGGCAGCGCGCCTGCGGCGTCGTTGGCCCATGCCACGGATCCGCGCCTGGACGACGTGGCCGCACTGCTTGCGATGCCGGCCGTGCCGGGCATGCTGGAGTTGGCGAGTGCGATGACCGGCATGCGGTTCGTTGCGGTGGCCCGTGTCACCGCCGATCGGTGGACCGCCTGCGCCGTGCATGATCGTCTGGATTTCGGTCTGCGCCCGGGCGATGACCTGGTGCTGGAGACCACCATCTGCGATGAGATACGCGAGCATCGCCATCTGGTCCAGTTCGACCAGGCCAGCACCCATCCGGTGTTCTCCAGCCATCCCACGCCCGCGCTGTATGGGTTCGAGAGCTACATCTCGGTCCCCCTGTTCCGCCGCGATGGTGGCTTCCACGGCACGCTGTGCGCGTTGGATCCCAATCCTTCCAGACTCGACGCCGCGACGGTGAAAGGCTTCGAGGTGCTGGCGGGGCTGATCGGCGCGCAGCTGGATGTGCAGGATGCGCTGGCCGGGGCAGGGCAGCCGGTGGTCAGCATGGCCGAGGCGCTGTCGGTGCTCTCGCGTCAGGTGGACGCGCTTGACGCGCTCGACGCGGCCGCGCTGCCGGAGCAATTCCGCGCGGTGACCACGCAGTTGCGTGCGCTGGTGGACGGGGCGCGGGCTGTGGCGGGCTGAAGGCCCTTCAGGGAGGGCGTGGGGCGTCTCAGCCGCCCGCCTCCACCGGCGCAAAGCGCGCCCGCCATTGCCCCTCCACCTCCACCCGTGCGACGAACATCTCGTACGGACGCACCCACAGGCCGACCTCCGAATCCAGCGGCCGGTACAGCACCATCGGCGCCAGCGTTTCACTGTGGCGTACAACCCCGATCACCTCGTAGTTGCCGCCCTTGAAATGGCGGTAGTGGCCGAGCGGCAGGGTGGGCAGCGGGGAAAGATCGGACATGGCGGCGGTAGCAAAGACGGGCGGCCCATTATCGCCCCGCGCACCGGTTGGCGGTGATGTTCCGTCGGGTCAGCCGGCATCCGGCAACGGGCCGGCGCGGCAGGCGTTGACTAGGTGCAGTACCGCGTCGGGGTGCATCGGCCGGGCCAGCTGGTAGCCCTGCGCTTCATCGCAGCCCCACAGCCGCAGCAGCGAAAGCTCGGCGTCGTTTTCCACGCCTTCGGCCACGGTGCGGTAGCCCAGCTGCCGGGCCAGCTTGATGATGGCTTCCACCTTCAGCCGGGCGGTGCGTGAGCGCGCCAGCCCGGTCACCAGCGTCTGGTCGATCTTGATATGGCTGATCGGCAGCTCGCTGAGATAACCGAAGTTGCTGTAGCCGCTGCCGAAGTCGTCGATCGCGATACGCACGCCGGCCGCCGCCATCTCACGCAACTGCGGCAGCGCCGCCGGATGGTGGTTGAGCCACTGGCCTTCCGTGATTTCGATTTCGATCAGGCCCGGGGCGAGGCCGTAGGCATGCAGCCGCTCGGACAGCACGCTCCACACGCACTGGTCATCGAAGTCGCGCGGAGAGAGATTGATGGACAGGCAGAAGCCGGGCACGGTCTTCTGCCAGTGCGCGGCCTGGGCCAGCGCGTGGTCGATGACCCAGCGGCTGAGCGCGGGCATCAGCGCCGTGCGCTCCAGCACCGGGATGAATTCGCCCGGGCTGATCGGGCCCAGCATCGGATGGGTCCAGCGCAGCAGGGCTTCGGCCGACACCGGCTGCCCATCGATCAGATCGAAGCGCGGCTGGTACACCAGGCTGAACTGGTGCTGGGCCAGGCCGCGCCCGGCATCGGAGGCCAACCGGTAACGGCGGCGCAGGGCATCGTCGCGTTCCTGCGAATACCAGCACAGGCAGGCATCGGTCTGCAGGGCATGATGCATGGCGACCAGGCATTTGCGGACCAGATCCGCGGTCTCCTCGCGTACCGCGCGGAAGTCGCAGACGCCGGCATGGAACTGCGGTGACATCGGGATGCTGCCGGCCATCAGCGGCCGGCGCATGCGCACGCGCAGGCGGTCGAGCAGGCCCTCGGTCTGGTGATGCGAGTGGTCCGCCAGCAGGAAGGCGAAACGGGTCACTCCCACGTGATAGACCTGCGTAACATCACGCAGCACGTCCTGCACGCGCAGCGCCGCCTGGCGCAGCAGGGTTTCCACGGGTTTCATGCCCAGGGCCTGGCCGGCGTCGTTGGCGCTCTGCAGGTCGAACACATCCAGCAGCACCGCCGTGAACCTCCGGCCTTCACCGCGGCGGGACAGGGAGGTGAGGTCGGCCTGGAACTGCTGCCGGTTGGGCAGGCCGCTGACCTGATCACGGCGGCCGAGCGACATCTTCAGTTCCATCTGCGCAACCACCACGCGTGAGAGCGTCTGCAACTGCACCTGCTCTTCGGCAGAGAGCCGCCGCGGCTCACGCCCCATGATGCACAGGGTACCCAGCGCGACGCCGCCCTTGGTGATCAGCGGCGTACCGGCATGGAAGCGCAGCTGCTCGGGGCCGGCGACCAGCGCATTGCCGGCAAAGCGCGGGTCCTGGCGAAGATCCTCTATCTGCAGCACCTGGCTGGAACCCAGCGCGTGCGCGCAGATCGAGGCATGCCGTTCGTTGCGGGTCAGCGCCAGCCCCACGCGCGAGATGAGGTGCTGGTGGTCGGCATCGAAGATCGACACCAACGCGATCGGCACGCCGAAGGTGAAGGCCGCCAGTTCGGTGATCGGGTCCAGCGCCGTGCCCAGCGCAGGGTCCATCACGTTGAGTGCTTCGATCAACGCGATCCGGTCAACATCGTTGCGTCTGTCCAGCATGTACCGCGCCCTGTTCCGACTTCATCGCTACTATCACGATGGCAATGCAGAACCAGTGTGAAGCAGGGGCGAGGCGGATGAAGCGTTCACGCAGGCTGGGCGGAACCCTGGCTCAGAGCGGTGCGTCCGGCGACTGCAGCAAGGTGACCAGCTGGCGCAGGCGATAGGGCTTGGGCAGGAATTCGACATGGTCCGGCAGTGGCGGCAGCTGCGAGCGCGCATAGCCAGACGCCAGGATCATGCGCGCATTGGGCAGCACGTCGGCCACGTGCTCGCTGAGCTCCACGCCGCTCATGCCGTTGGGCATGCTGATATCGCTGAACACCACATCGAACCCACCCGGGTCCTGCATCAGGCGCAGGGCGGTCGGACCGTCGTCGGCCGTGTGGATTTCGATACCGAAGTCCTGCAAGGCCTGGCCGATCAGTTCACGCAGGTCCTGCTGGTCTTCGACCATCAATACGCGTAGGGGCTCAGACATGCTCGACTTCCTCAATGACAGGTAACAACAGGCGGACGGTGGTGCCCCTTCCGGGGGCGGTTTGTACGTCGACGAAGCCGTCGCACTGCGAGACGAAGCCAAACACCTGGCTCAGGCCCAGACCGCTGCCCTTGCCGACTTCCTTGGTGGTGAAAAACGGCTCGCTGGCGCGCTCGGCGATGTCCGGGGGCATACCGTCGCCCTCATCGGTCACCGCGATGGCGACATAGTGGCGGCGCATGGGCTGGGACAGATCCGGTGCCAGTCGCTGTTCGACCTCGGCCGTGATCGTGACCGTGCCGCCCTGGGGCATCGCTTCGGCACTATTGAGCACCAGATTCAACACGGCGCTATGCAACTGTACGCCATCGGTGACGATCGGTGGCAGGTCCGCCGTCAATTCCAGCTGCACCGCGATGCCAGCCGGGCAGGCGCGGCGCAGGACGGGCAGGGCATCGCGCAGGAAATCCTGCACGACCACCGGCTCGCGCACCAGGGTCTGATCGGCCGAGAACGCCAGCAGCTGGCGGGTCAGCAGCGATCCCCGGTCGGCGGCGGCCTGGGCCAGGTCCACCAGCTCCTGGGTGCGGTTGTCGGCGTCGGGGCGCAGGGCGATCAGGTCCAGTGCGTTGCCGATGGTGGTCAGCAGGTTGTTGAATTCATGGGCCAGGCCGCGGGTCAGCCGGCCCACGTTGTCCAGCTGCCGTTGCTGGACATGCGCGCGCTGCGCATCCTGCAGCAGGCGCTGGGCCTGGTAGCGCTCGGTGACATCCTGGGTAACCTTGACGAACCCGAGCAAGCAGCCGTCTTCGCGGACCGGCTCGATCACTTCGCCGGCACGGAACCGCTCGCCAGTGCAGCGCACCCGCCAGCCCTCGCCGACGAAGCGGCCATGGTCACGCGCATACGCCAGCGCCTGCTGGGGCACGCCCAGCTGTTGATCCTCGGGGGTATAGAACAGGCCGACATGCTTGCCGATCACGGCTTCGGCGGTATAGCCCTTGACCCGCTCGCAGCCACGGTTCCAGCTGCAGATGTTGCCCTGCGTATCGAGCAGATAGATCGCGTGATCGCTCACGTTGTCGATCAACAGCTTCAGCTGCCGGCTTTCGTCGGCAAGCGGTGCAACGCTGGATACGGCCTGGACCACGACGGTTATCGACTCCCCGATAAGGGACCGAACCGTAGGGGCCATGATGTGAAGAAAATGTCAAGAACGTGCCGCAATCACGCTGACTTCTGGCGCTTAACACCCGTTTACCGCTTCGGGTACCATCAGGCCCCTTTTGAGCTGGAACACGGCATGAATTCTGCGCCTACCTCCCGTGACCGTTGGATCTGGCTTGCGTCGGCCGCCTTGATGGCCGCCACGCTGGGCACGGAGATGGTGGTGCCGCTGGGCTATGCGGTCTGGCTGACCTACTTCATGGCAGTCGGAATCACGCTGTTCCAGCGTCGCATGGAAGTGCCGCTGCTGGTGGCGATCGGCTCGTGCATCCTGCTTGCGGTGGGCTACAACGTGGCGCCGGCGAGCAGCAATTCGGCGTTTTCCTTCGTCAATCGCAGCATCGGTGGCGTCGCGTTCCTGATGATGGCGCTGACCGTGATGAAGGCCATCGGTGCGCGCCGTGAAGCGGCCGATGCGCTGTGGCTGCAGGCCGGCGAGAACGTGGTCGGCACCAGTCTGCAGGGCGATCCCACCCCGCGCGAGCTGGCGGACCAGGCCATGCGCGCCCTGTGCGCGCAGCTCAATGCCGATGTCGGCGCGATGTACCGCCTGCAGGGCGAGCGGTTGGTGCTGGTCGGCGGCTCCGCGCTGCCGTCGCAGCTGCCCGAGACCCTGCCGGCACATGCCGGGCAATGGGGCGAGATCATCCGCGAAGGCCGCACGCGTCGCCTGGAGGACAGTGACAGCCCGCTGGATATCGATACCCCACTGGGCCGCACCACCGTTCACCAGCGCCTGTTGGGGCCGATCACGGCCGATGGCGTGGTGATCGGCGTGATCGAGCTGGGCCGTGCCGGTGTGTCGCCTGCGCGCAGCCTGGAAATGGCGCTGCTGCTGCAGTGCGCCGAGCCGATCGGCATCGCCCTGCGGGCGTCGCTGCTCAATGCGCAGCTGGTGGAGCTGCTGGAAGAGACCCAGCGCCAGAGCGAGGAGCTGCAGACCCAGCAGGAAGAGCTGCGGGTGGCCAACGAAGAGCTGGAAGAGCAGAGCCGCAGCCTGCTGCATTCCCAGGCCAACCTGGAGCAGCAGCAGGCCGAGCTGGAGCAGACCAACGTGCAGCTCGAAGAGCGCACCCACGAGCTGGAGTCGCGCCAGCAGGCGCTGCTGCTGGCCCAGGCGCAACTGGTCCAGAACAGCAACGAGCTGGAAGCCAGTTCACGCTACAAATCCGAGTTCCTGGCCAACATGTCCCACGAGCTGCGCACGCCGCTCAACAGCGCACTGATCCTGGCCAAGCTGCTGGCCGACAACAAGGACGGCACGCTGACCGCCGAGCAGGTCAAGTACGCCCAGGCGATCCACTCGTCCAACAACGATCTGCTGGCGTTGATCAACGACATCCTCGACCTGTCGCGGATCGAGGCCGGCCATGTGGAGCTGGTTGAAGAGAACCTGGCCGTGTCCAGCGTGCTGCAGCGCCTGAAGGAAACCTTCGAGCCGATGGCCTTGCAGAAGGGCCTGGCCCTGGAGATCAGCGCTGCCCCGGAGGCGCCGACCCAGCTGCTGGCCGACAGCCAGCGCCTGCAGCAGATCCTGAAGAACCTGCTGGCCAATGCAGTCAAGTTCACCGAGCACGGCAGCGTCTCGCTGAAGGTGCGCAGTGCGGGGGCAGGGCGGATCCAGTTCGCCGTCTCCGATACCGGCATCGGCATTCCCGAAGAGCAGACCGCGGTCATCTTCGAGGCGTTCCGCCAGGCCGACGGCAGCACCCGCCGCCGTTACGGTGGCACCGGGCTGGGGCTGTCGATCTCGCGCGACCTGGCCGCACGCATGGGCGGCAGCATCACCGTCTCCAGCGAGCCGGGCCGCGGCAGCTGCTTCACGCTTGAACTGCCGCTGTTGGCCGGTGGCGGCACCGGCAACGCCCAGCACGTGGTGCATGACGTGCGCCCGGCTGCCGTAGCAGCGCCGTCCCGGCCGGCTTCCGCACCGCTGGGGCGGGCGCATGGCGAACCCACCCCCGCGCCGGCGCCGGCACAGGACAAGGTGGTCGATGACCGCGGCCGCCGCAGCCGCGCCGGCCGGATGATCCTGGTGGTCGAGGATGACACTGCATTTGCCAGCGCCCTGGTCTCGATGGCGCACGAACTGGACTTCGACTGCGTAGTGGCCGGCACCGCCGAAGAGGCGTTGAGCCTGGCTGCCGAGCTGCGCCCGAACGGCATCCTGCTGGATATCGGCCTGCCCGACGTCTCCGGCCTGAGCGTGCTGGAGCGCCTCAAGCGCGATCCGGCCACGCGCCATATCCCGGTCCACGTGGTCTCCGGGCTGGAGCGCTCGCAGGTGGCGATGGAGCTGGGCGCGATCGGGTATGTGATCAAGCCGGCCACGCGCGAGCGCCTGGTCGGGGCGATCCAGCAGCTGGAAGCCACCAGCCAGCGCGACATGCGCCGCCTGCTGATCGTGGAGGACGACAGCGAGCTGCGTTCGAACCTGCAGCTGCTGCTTGGCCGCGACCAGCTGGAAATCACCGCGGTGGGCACCATCACCGAGGCGATGGCCGAACTGGCCGGGTCCACCTTCGATTGCATGGTCACCGACCTCGCGCTGCCGGACGGCACCGGGTACGACCTGCTCGAGCGCATGGCCGGCAATGATGCGGTCGCGTTCCCGCCGGTGATCGTCTACACCGGCCGCGCACTGACCCGCGATGAAGAACAGCGCCTGCGCCGCTATTCCAAGAGCATCATCATCAAGGGCGCGCGCTCGCCCGAGCGCCTGCTCGATGAGGTGACCCTGTTCCTGCACAGCGTGGAGGCCTCGCTGCCGACCGACCAGCAGCGCCTGCTGCGCGAAGCGCGTCGCCGCGATGCGGTGCTCGATGGCCGTACCGTGCTGCTGGCCGAAGACGACGTGCGCAACATCTTCGCGCTGTCCAGCGTGCTGGAGCCGCTCGGCGTCACCCTGGATATCGCCCGCAACGGCCGCGAGGCGCTGGAGAAGCTGCGCCCGGAAATCGACCTGGTGCTGATGGACATCATGATGCCGGAGATGGACGGGCTGACCGCCATGCGCGAGATCCGCGCCGACAACCGCTGGCGCGACCTGCCGATCATCGCGTTGACCGCCAAGGCGATGCCCGATGACCGCGAGCATTGCCTGCAGGCCGGTGCCAACGATTACATCGCCAAGCCGATCGACGTGGACAAGCTGGTGTCGCTGTGCCGCGTGTGGTGCTCGCGCCGATGAATGAAGCGGAGCTGTTCGATCTGGAGCTGAAGGTGTTGCTGGAGGCGGTGTACCAGCGCTACCACTACGACTTCCGTGACTATGCGCTGGCATCGCTGCGGCGGCGCATGCGCCATGCAATGGCCCGGTTCGACTGCCCGACCATGGGCGCGCTGCAGCACCGCCTGCTGCACGAGCCGGACACCTTCGCCCAGGCGATGCAGTACTTCACCGTGCAGGTCTCGGAGATGTTCCGTGACCCGCCGTACTTCCGGGTGCTGCGCGAGCATGCCGTGCCGGTGCTGCGCACCTATCCCTCGATCAAACTGTGGATCGCCGGGTGCAGCACCGGCGAAGAAGTGTGGTCGCTGGCGATCCTGCTGCACGAGGAAGGCCTGCTGGACCGGGCGATCATCTACGCTACCGACATCAATCCCGAAGCGTTGCAGGCGGCCGAATCCGGGGCCTTCGCGCTGGACCGGCTGGCGCAGTTCAGCCGCAATTACCTGGCGGCCGGCGGCACCGGCTCGCTCTCGGATTACTACAGCAGCGGCTACGGCAGCGTGGTGTTCGATCGCCGCCTCAAGCGCAACATCGTGTTCGCCGACCACAGCCTGGCCACCGATACGGTGTTCTCCGAAGTCCACCTGGTGTCCTGCCGCAACGTGCTGATCTATTTCCAGCGGCCACTGCAGGACCGCGCCATCGGCCTGTTCCATGAGGCCCTGGTCCATCGCGGCTTCCTGGGCCTGGGCAGCAAGGAGTCGCTGCAGTTCGGCGCGCACGCGGATCTGTTCGAAGCCTGCGCGCGCGACCAGCGCCTGTACCGGAAGCTGGCCTGATGAGCACGGCCTCCCAGCGCAGCCGGTTCGACCTGGTGGTCATCGGCGCTTCGGCCGGTGGCGTCAGTGCGCTGCAGGCACTGCTGTCGGCGCTGCCGGCCACGCTGGCGCTGCCGGTGCTGGTGGTGCTGCACCTGCCGCGCGACCGCCCCAGCCGCATTGCCGACCTGCTCGATGCCGGTTGCCCGCTGCCGGTGCGCGAGGCCGAGGACAAACAACCGCTGCAGGCCGGTACGGTGACGTTCGCGCCGCCGGATTACCACCTGCTGGTGGAGGACCGTGACACGCTGGCACTGTCGGTCGATCCACCGGTGCTGTTCTCGCGCCCGGCGATCGATCCCCTGTTTGAAAGCGCCGCCGATGTGTTCGGCGGCGGCGTGTTGGCGATCCTGCTGACCGGCGCCAGCAGTGACGGCAGCGACGGTGTCGCCGCGGTCCGCCAGGCCGGTGGCGAAGCCTGGATCCAATGCCCTGAGGAGGCCTATTCCTCGATGATGCCCGCATCGGCCCTGGCACACGCCGGCGCCGACGCGGTGCTCCCGCTCACCTCCATCTGCACGCGTATGAAAGGCCTTACCCGATGAACCTGATCGAGCCCGCCGGGTCGACTGCCACCACCGATTGCGTGAAGCTGCTGATTGTCGATGACATCCCGCAGAACCTGGTCGCGATGGAAGCGCTGTTGCGTCGCCCGGGTCTGGAGATCCTGTGTGCGCTGTCCGGTGCTGAAGCACTCGAGCTGCTGCTGGAGCATGAAGTCGCGCTGGCCCTGCTGGATGTGCACATGCCCGAGATCGACGGCTTCTCGCTGGCCGAGCTGATGCGCGGCTCGCAACGCAGCCGCGACGTGCCGATCATCTTCCTCACCGCTTCGCCGAATGATCCGGTGCGGGCCTTCAAGGGCTACGAATCCGGCGCCGTGGATTTCCTGCACAAGCCGATCGAGCCGCAGGTGATCATGAGCAAGGTCAATGTGTTCATCGAGCTTTACCAGCAGAAGCAGCTGCTCAAGGCGCGCAACGAGGCGCTGGAGCACGCGCTCAAGCTCAATGAAACGATGATGGCGGTATTGACGCACGACCTGCGTACGCCGTTGGCGGCGATCCTGCTGTGTGCCGACAAGCTGTCGCTGGATCTGCCCGATGACAGCCAGGTCCAGCGGACCCTGGTCCATCTGGAAAACAGCGCACAGCGCATGGTGCGGATGGTCGAGCAGCTGCTGGATTTCTCCAGGATCCGTACCGGCGGCCTGCGCCTGCATACCACCGAGTGCGACCTGGCTGAACTGGCCTCGGCGGTGGTGGCCGAGATCAGCCGCGCGCATCCGCGGGCGACCATCGAGCTGCAGGTACAGGGCGATGCCCAGCTGCAGGGCGATCCCGATCGTCTCGCGCAGTTGCTGTCCAACCTGATCGGCAACGCCGTGCTGCATGGCGGTGATGCGCCGGTGGTGGTGCGGGTGGAAGGCGAGCGCAGCGCGCCACTGCGGCTGCAGGTGCGCAATGCCGGTCAGATTCCGGAGGCATTGCTGCCGCGGTTGTTCGAGCCGTTCAAGGCCAGTTTCCACGACAGTCGCGGGCTGGGGCTGGGGCTGTTCATCGCCAGCGAGTTCGCCCGTGCGCATGGCGGCACACTGGTGGCCCACAACATCGAGGGCGCGGTGATCTTCGAGACCGCGCTGCAGCGCCGGCCGCGCTGAGGCCGGAAAGAACCATCCCGGCGCAGAGCCGGGATGGTGGACGTGCTTACAGCGGCTCGCAGCACAGATACAGCCCGTGCCCACCGTAGGTGCAGCCCGGCTGGTCTTCACAGCCGGCCAGCGGCTTGGGCTGGCTGGAGGTAGCCAGCGCCTGGCTGGATGCGAAGGCCAACGCGCAGATCAGGGTGACGCCGCTCAGGGCTGACAACAACCGCGTTTTCGACTTCATGGTCTGTCTTTCCTTCTGTGGATGAGGCTGACGGGGCGCGTGTTGCCACGCAGTCACGCGTTACACCGGCTGGCAGCACCGGATCTCGCTGTGCCCGCCATAGGTGCAGCCGGGCTTGTAGGGACAGCCATCCAGCTGCTTGGGCTGGCTGGAGGTCGCCACTGCCTGGCTCGATGCGAACGCCAGGGCGCAGACAACAGCGATACCGCCAAAGACCGAAAGGAACTTCCTGGACTTCATGGTGCTTCTCCTGTTGTGGTGACGCGGATGCAACGGGAACACGGACGGAACTGTCGATCCGCCCCCGGCGAGCGGGCGCGGAGGGACCTGGTTACGTCGCCTTGGCAGCGACGTGGGATGGCTTCAGCCTGCCGGCGCGGGCGCCTGGTTACGGGCGGCGTTGATCACGAATGCGCCGGTGATCGCATCCACCGAGCGCTCCTTGAGCTGGCCGACATGGCGGTAGATCACCTTGCCGTCCTGGATGACGACCACCATCGGCACCATGGTCGCGGTGTAGCGCTGCCGGAGCCGGTCATCGGTATCGTTCACCACCGGAAACGCGAAACCATGCTGGCGCGCGTAGTCGGCAGCGGTTTCGTGGGGCGGCAGGCTGATGCCGACCATCTCGAAGGCGCGGTTGCCGTTGTTGCGACCGGCCGCGTCCAGCGCCTGGATCTGCGGCACCGAGGCCAGGCAGAACCTGCAGGCAGGGGAGAAGAAGTACAGGACCTGGCGACCGCTGGCCGGGCCGGCGAGGGTAACGGCCTGGCCGTCGAGTGCCGTGGTGGTGAGGGCCTCGGGCTGGGCGCCCTCGGGAAGGCCGTGGGCGGCCTTGGAGATCTGTTCGACCTTGCTCACCAGCAGCGCCTGCTCTTGGCGGAGCTGCCGGTTCTGCACCGCCAGCGCGGTCATCAGCACGGCCAGGGCAACGATGAGAGCGAGACTGCCGTACTTCCGGAATGCGGATGCGTCCATGCTGCTCCTTGGCCTTCGGCCGGGTCCATGGCTGAGTAGGTGGTGTATGTATCCGGTAACAAAAATCATTTGTCAAATACAAGATCCTGTGAATGAGACATGGGTTTCATTCTGGTCGTTGCCTATCGAAAGATCGGCGCGCGCGGCGCCCGCCGGGCCGCCCGGATCAGTCGCAAACCCCCGTGAGGTAAACTGTCCGGGCGCCGAAGCCCTTCGCCAGCGGCCATTGCTGGAGCCACCATGCCGTCCTCGACCCGTAAAGCCGTCTCGCCCCTGATCGACGCCCAGGTGCATGTCGAGGGCTTCGTGCAGGTGCGTGAAGCGCGCCGGTCCGAGTTGGTCGAGGATTACGTGGAGCTGATCGCGGACCTGATCGCCGATGGCCGTGAGGCCCGGCAGGTGGATATCGCGACGCGGCTGGGGGTTGCGCAGCCGACGGTGGCCAAGGCGCTCAAACGCCTGGTCAAGGAGGGCTGGGCGATCCAGCGCCCGTACCGCGGCGTGTTCCTGACCCCGGCAGGCGAGCAGCTGGCGGTGGAGATGCGCGCCCGCCACCAGACCGTGGAGCAGTTCCTGCTGGCGCTGGGCGTGGATGCCGATTCGGCGCGCCGCGATGCCGAAGGGATCGAACATCACGTGAGCGAGGCCACCTTGGCCGCGTTCGACGCGTTCGTACGCAAGGCCAACGGCCATGGTTGAGCGCCTCGCGCCGCCGCCGCCGCTGGGCGTGCCGGTGCACGACCACGACGAATACTGGATGCGCCACGCGCTGGGGCTGGCCGAGCGGGCCGAGCGTGAGTTCAACGAGATCCCGGTCGGCGCGGTGCTGGTCGGTGCCGATGGCAGCGTGCTCGGAGAAGGCTGGAACCTCAACATCGCCGACCACGACCCCAGCGCACATGCGGAGATCGTCGCGATGCGGCAAGCGGGCAGGGCGATCACCAACCACCGGCTGATCGGCAGTACGCTCTACGTCACGCTGGAGCCATGCGCGATGTGTGCGATGGCGATCGTGCACGCACGCGTGGCGCGGCTGGTGTACGCGGCCACCGATCCCAAGACTGGCGCCTGCGGCAGCGTGTTCGACCTGATCGGCGACCCGCGCCACAACCATCGCGTGGAAATCCACGGGGGCGTGCTGGCCAAGGATGCCAGCACCCGGTTGACCAACTACTTCCGCGCCAAGCGCGGCAAGCCGCCGTTGCTGCTGGAATAACGCCGCTGCAGCGACAGGGCCGTGACGCGTTGGCGGTATCATGGGCGCCTCCTCCATCCCGGTCGCGGCGCAAGCGGCGGCCCAGCACAAGGCGAACACATGGCCGACAACGGCGCAGAAGGCGAGCGACTGATCTGGATCGATCTGGAAATGACCGGTCTGGACACCGATAACGATGCGATCATCGAGATCGCCACGGTGGTGACCGATGCGCAGTTGAAGGTGCTGGCCGAAGGTCCGGAGTTCGCCATCCATCATCCGGTGGAGCGGCTGGAGGCGATGGACGAATGGAACCGCAACCAGCACCGCCGCTCGGGCCTGTGGCAGCGCGTGGTCGACAGCACGGTGACCCTGGGCCAGGCCGAAGCGCAGACCATCGCGTTCCTGCAGCAGTGGATCAAGGCCGGTGCCTCGCCGATGTGCGGCAACTCGATCTGCCAGGACCGTCGCTTCCTGCACCGTGAAATGCCGCGCCTGGAGAAGTACTTCCACTACCGCAATCTGGACGTGTCCACGATCAAGGAACTGGCCAAGCGCTGGGCCCCGAGCGTCGCGGCGGGCGTCGGCAAGACCGCCAGCCATACCGCGCTGAGCGACGTCCACGATTCCATCGAAGAACTGCGCCATTACCGCCAGTTCATGGGAGCGCTTTCGGGCCTGCCGGCCTGATCCAGCGGGCGGGGTGCGGCACGGCACGCCGGCCTGTGCCGGATCGTTCAGCTGACGGCAGGCGAGGCGACGAGCGATGAACATCGGCGGCGCTATGATCGCGGCCATGAATGCCATCACCTCGCCGCAACCGCCGCCGCTGCCGTCCTCGATCCTGCCGACCTCGCAGGATTGGCGTGACCTGCAACGTGCGGTGGAGCTGCTGGAATCGCCCACGCTGACGGCCAAGATGGCCAACCTGATCGGCTCGCCACTGGAGTTCGCGGTCAAGCGGTTGCCTGATTCGGTATCGCGCCGCATCCACGGCGCGGTCGAGGCGGCCCTGTTCAAATCCGCCCAGGCCGCGTTGTGGAGCATGGACAACACGCCCGGCAAGGCGGCCTCCACACGTTGGCACAAGCTGGCGGCGGCAACGTCGGGCGCGGTAGGCGGTGCGTTCGGCTTCACCACGCTGTTCATCGAACTGCCCGTGTCCACCACGATCATGATGCGCTCGGTGGCCGATGTCGCCCGCAGCGAGGGCTTCGACCTGCGCGAGATGAGCACGCGGCATGCCTGCCTGGAGGTGTTCGCGCTGGGCGGCAACTCCGGCAAGGATGATGCCAGCGAGACGGGCTACTACATCACGCGTGGCTTCACTGCCGAGGTGATGCGCCACTTGTCGGCCGAGCTGGCCGGGCGTGCGGTCGGCGGCAGCCCGGTGATGATCGGCCTGACCCCGAAAGAAGCCGGCAAATGGCTGGCCAAGATCGTGGAGAAAGTGGCGGCGCGCTTCGGCGTGGTGGTCACCGAGAAGTTTGCCGCGCAGGCGGTCCCGATCGTCGGGGCGGTGGCCGGCGCCACGCTCAATACCATGTTCACCGACTACTACCAGGACGTGGCGCGCGGGCATTTCATCGTGCGCCGGCTGGAGCGCAGCTACGGCTACGAGACCGTGCGGGCCGCCTATTCCCTGCTGGCCGCCGAGCGCAACTGAGCGATCGTTGCATCGGCGGCACAACTGTTTTGCCGCCGCGGGCCTGTTGGGCCGGCAGCCCTGTCCCCATCCTTGTCGGCATCACCGCTTCGGCGGCTCCCCCGATCAAGGATTGCCATGCTGTTCTCTCCCTATACCCGAGGCGCGCTGACGCTGCCCAACCGTATCGTGATGCCGCCGATGACCCGTTCGCGGGCCGGTGAGGGCAATGTCGCCACGCCGCTGATGGCCACTTACTACGCCCAGCGTGCCTCGGCCGGCCTGATCGTCAGCGAGGGTACCCAGATCAGCCAGCAGGGGCAGGGCTATGCCTGGACCCCGGGCATCCACGATGAGGCCCAGGTTGCCGGCTGGCGCGGCGTGACGGAGGCGGTACATGCCGCCGGCGGCCGCATCGTCGCCCAGCTCTGGCACGTTGGCCGCGTCTCGCACGTGGCCCTGCAACCGGGCGGCGCCGCGCCGGTGTCCTCGTCGGCGCTGTTGGCCGAAGGGGTCAAGGTGTTCGTCGATCCGGAGGGCCGGGGCCCGCAGAGCGGCGTCGGCGAGATGGTCCAGCACTCGATGCCGCGGGCCCTGACCAGCGAAGAGATCGCCGGCATCGTGCGCGATTACGCGACGGCCGCGCGCAATGCGATCGCCGCCGGCTTCGATGGCATCGAACTGCACGGTGCCAACGGCTATCTGATCAACCAGTTCATCGACTCCCAGGCCAACCAGCGTACCGACGGCTATGGCGGCTCGCTGCAGAACCGCCTGCGCTTCCTGCGCGAGGTGACCGCGGCGGTGGCCGCGGAGATCGGGGCCGAGCGCGTCGGTGTGCGCCTGGCGCCGCTGACCACGCTGCAGGGCGCGGTGGACGACACCCCGCAGGCGACCTACCTGGCCGCGGCGCATCTGCTGGACGAGATCGGCGTGGGCTACCTGCACATCGCCGAAGCCGACTGGGAAGACGCCCCGGTCATGCCGGTAGCCTTCAAGGAGGCACTGCGCATGATCTATCGCGGCACGCTGATCTACGCCGGCAAGTACACCGTGGCACGCGCCGAGGAGGCGCTGGCCAAGGGGTGGGCCGACCTGATCGCCTTCGGCCGGCCGTTCATCGCCAATCCGGACCTGCCGGAGCGTCTGCAGCAGGGCCTGCCGCTGAATCCCCCGGACAAGGCCACGTTCTTCGGCGGCGGCGCGGAAGGGTTCACCGATTACCCGGTGGCGGAAACCGCCGAGGCCTGAACGCGCAACGCGTAGAGCCGACCGTTGGTCGGCTGCCCTCCCATCCGACGCCGCGCATACGTGATCTGCCGCGCGATGCGCGGCAGCCGACCAACGGTCGGCTCTACCGATGTTGCACAAAACAAAACCCCGCTTGCGCGGGGTTTTGTTCGTCATCTCAAGGCGGGGAGGATCAGCCCTTGGCCTTGAGCTTGGCCAGGCGCAGCCAGGTGTCGACCACGGTGTCCGGGTTCAGCGACACCGACTCGATGCCTTCCTGCATCAGCCATTCGGCCAGGTCCGGATGATCGGACGGGCCCTGGCCGCAGATGCCGACGTACTTGCCCTTGGCACGTGCCGACTTGATCGCCATCGACAGCAGCTTCTTCACCGCCGGGTTCCGCTCGTCGAACAGGTGCGCCACGATCGAGGAGTCGCGATCCAGGCCCAGGGTGAGCTGGGTCAGGTCGTTGGAACCGATCGAGAAGCCGTCGAAGATCTCCAGGAACTCATCGGCGAGCAGTGCGTTGGACGGCACTTCGCACATCATGATGATCTTCAGGCCGTTCTCGCCCTGCTTGAGGCCGTTCTGTTCCAGCACCTCGACGACCTTGCGGCCTTCTTCCAGGGTGCGCACGAACGGGATCATGACCCACAGGTTGTCCAGGCCCATCTCGTTGCGCACGCGCAGCACGGCCTTGCACTCCAGTGCGAAGGCGGCCGAGAAGCTCGGGTCGACATAACGGCTGGCGCCGCGGAAGCCGATCATCGGGTTCTCTTCGTGCGGCTCGTAGTTGCTGCCGCCGATCAGGTTGGCGTACTCGTTGGACTTGAAGTCCGACAGGCGCACGATCACCGGGTTCGGGGCCACCGAAGCGGTCAGGGTGGCGATGCCTTCGGCCAGGCGGCCGACGTAGAAGCTGACCGGATCCGCGTAACCGGCGATCTTCTCGTCGATCTTCTTCTTGGTCGCCGCGTCCTGGCGGTCGTACTCCAGCAGGGCGTTGGGGTGGATGCCGATGTGGCTGGCGATGATCATTTCCAGACGCGCCAGGCCGATGCCGGCGTTCGGCAGCTGGCCGAAGTCGAAGGCGCGTTCCGGGTTGGCCACGTTCATCATGATCTTCAGCGGCGCCGGCGGCATGTTGCCCAGGTCCGTGGTGGTGCGCTCGAACTCGAGCTTGCCCTCATAGATGAAGCCGGTGTCGCCCTCGGCGCAGCTGACGGTCACTTCCTGGCCGTCCTGGATCACCTGGGTGGCGTTGCCCGAGCCGACCACGGCCGGCACGCCCAGCTCACGGGCGATGATCGCCGCGTGGCAGGTGCGGCCACCACGGTTGGTCACGATGGCCGAGGCGCGCTTCATCACCGGCTCCCAATCGGGATCGGTCATGTCGGCGATCAGCACGTCGCCCGGCTGGACGCGGGCCATGTCGTCCAGGGTGCGCACCACGCGGGCGGTACCGGCACCGATCTTGGCACCCACGGCGCGGCCTTCGGCCAGCACCTTGCCGTCCTTCTGGTTCAGCGCGAAGCGTTCGATCTGGGTAGCATGGCCACGCGACTTCACCGTCTCCGGGCGCGCCTGCACGATGAACAGCTTGCCGCTGACACCGTCCTTGGCCCACTCGATATCCATCGGGCGGCCGTAATGCTTTTCGATGACCAGCGCCTGCTTGGACAGTTCCTGCACGTCCTCGTCGCTGATGGAGAACGTGCTGCGCAGTTCGGCCGGGGTGTCTTCGATGCGCACGCGCTCACCGGGGACATCCGAATACACCATGCGGATCGCCTTGCTGCCGAGCGAGCGGCGCAGGATCGCCGGCTTGCCGGCGCTCAGCGTGGGCTTGTAGACGTAGAACTCGTCGGGGTTGACCGCGCCCTGCACGACCATTTCGCCGAGGCCGAACGAAGAGGTGACGAACACCACGTCGCGGAAGCCGGACTCGGTGTCCAGGGTGAACAGCACGCCGGAGGAACCCACGCCCGAGCGCACCATCAGCTGCACCCCGGCGGACAGGAACACATCCTCGTGCTTGAAGCCGTGGTGGACGCGGTAGGCGATCGCGCGGTCGTTGTACAGCGAGGCGAACACTTCCTTGACCTTGTGCACGACATCGTCGGCGCCGGTCACGTTGAGGAAGGTCTCCTGCTGGCCGGCGAAGGAGGCATCGGGCAGATCTTCGGCGGTGGCCGAGGAGCGCACCGCGACGGCGACATCGCCGCCGCCGTTTTCACTGCACAGCTTGGCGTAGGCGCTGCGGATGTCCTGGTCCAGTTCCGGGTGGAGCGGGGCATCGATCACCCAACCGCGGATTTCCTTGCCGGCCAGGGTCAGGGCACCGACATCTTCCACGTCCAGCGTGGCCAGCTTGTCGAAGATGCGCTTGGACAGATCGTTATGGGCGATGAAGTCCTTGAAGGCTTCAGAGGTGGTTGCATAACCGCCGGGGACAGACACCCCCAGACCGGCCAGGTTGCCGATCATTTCGCCAAGCGACGAATTCTTGCCGCCTACGCGGGCCAGGTCGGCCAGGCGCAGTTCGTGCAACCACAGGATGTTCTCGTTCAAGCGCGATGCTCCGTTTGGCCATCGCCCGAGGCGGGCTGGATGGCCACGTCCGTAGGAAGAAGCCGATATGATGCCGGGCAGACCGCTGTCGGCACAAGCTTGTATCGACAGCCTTTTTAAGCTTCGGAGGGGGTAAAAGCCGTATGTCGACGATCCGACCGGTGTTCTACGTGTCCGATGGAACCGGTATCACCGCTGAAACCATTGGGCATAGCCTCCTGACCCAGTTCTCCGGGTTCAGCTTCATCACCGACCGGATGTCGTTCATCGATGATCCGGAAAAAGCGCGCGAAGCCTGTGAAAGGATCCGTGCAGCGGGCGAGCGGTACCAGGTCCGGCCCATCGTGGTCAGTTCCTGCGTGGACAGCGGGCTGAGCATCATCCTGGCCGAAAGCGGCGGATTGATGCTGGATGTGTTCGCGCCCTTCATCGAGCCGCTGGAGCGGGAACTGGCCGTCAACCGGCATTCCCGGGTCGGCCAGGCGCACGGCATGGTGGACTTCGAGACCTACCACCGCCGCATCAACGCGATGAATTTCGCGCTGACCCATGACGACGGCATCGCCATCAACTACGACGATGCCGACGTGATCCTGGTGGCCGTCTCCCGGGCCGGCAAGACCCCGACCTGCATCTACCTGGCCCTGCATTACGGGGTTCGCGCCGCCAATTACCCGCTGACCGACGAGGACCTGGAGCAGGATCGCCTGCCACCACGCCTGCGCCCGTACCGGAAAAAGCTGTTTGGGCTGACCATCGACCCGGACCGCCTGCAGCAGATCCGCCAGGAGCGTCGCCCGAACTCGCGCTACGCCAACCTGGAGACCTGCCGCCGCGAGGTCGCCGCCGCCGAGACCATGTTCCGGATGGAGCGGATCCCGACCCTGAGCACCACCCATACCTCGATCGAGGAGATCTCGAGCAAGGTACTGGGCACCCTGGGGCTGCAGCGCGAGATGTATTGATTCGGCGCGCCCCCTTGAACAGCAAGGGGGCGCTTCCTTCGTCCCGGGCCGGGGCTGCCCTGCGTCCGTGAACCGGTTGCGGGCCGCCCCTTTGGCCGGCGTGGTACCGCCCCCACGTTGGGAGATCAACGTGTAGGATCGACCCATGGCCCAGGCATCGCCCCGTATCGAACGCATTCCCCGGCTCAGCCGCCTGAGCTGGCTGATGGGCCTGTACGCCGAGAACTACCAGCACCTGGTGCGCCTGTTCGCACCGGCCGAGCTCGTCCCCGGCAGCTACGTCTCCTCGATCGGCGATGGGCTGGATGTGCGCCTGGACGTCATCGAGTGCCACCGCTATACGGTGGAGCTGCGCCTGACCTACGACTTCGCCGACCCGGTCACCGGGCAGCCGGATCCTTCGGCCTATGTGCGCCTGTATCGTGACGCCCGCCAGGCCGAGACCACGCATTGCTACGTCGGCCGCCGCTGGCAGGACGTGGTGGGGATGTACCCGCCGCCGGCCGAGCTGATCAGCCACCGCATGCGGATGAACACCTTCCTCGGCAAATGGCTGGAATACCTGGCCGAACGCGGCCACGGCGTGGCCACGCTGCGCCGCGATGGCGAGGTGGCTGCACCGGCCGACGCGCGCCGCACCAGCCTGGTGCCCTGAGCCGCCGCCTGGCGGATCACGCATAATCGGGGTCTGTGTTCCCGAGCGTGTGCGAAATGCCCTATACCCCCATCGTGGCCACCTTGGGCTACGTGCTGTCCGCCGACGGCAAGCAAGTGCTGATGATCCACCGCAACGCCCGCCCCGGTGACCTGCACCTGGGCAAGTACAACGGGCTGGGCGGCAAGATGGAGCGCGATGAAGACGCCGCGGCCTGCATGCGCCGCGAAATCCGCGAGGAGGCCGGCATCGAGTGCGGGACCATGCGCCTGCGCGGCACGATCAGCTGGCCGGGTTTCGGCAGGAACGGTGAGGACTGGTTCGGCTTCGTGTTCGTCATCGATGACTTCACCGGCACGCCGCTGACCTCCAACCCGGAGGGCACACTGGAGTGGGTGGACGTGGACAAGATCGACGGCCTGCCGCTGTGGGAAGGCGACCGCAGCTTCCTGCCGCTGGTCTTCGACGATGAGCCGCGCGCCTTCCATGGCGTGATGCCGTACCGCGATGGCGCCATGGAATCCTGGAGCTACACCCGGCTGTAGTGCCGGCCGCTGGGCGGCAACCCATGAACGGTGGTGCATGCGCCCGTAATGCCCGCCAGCAGTCGGCACTACCTGCGGGCGAGCAGCAGGTGGAAATGCTTGCTGACCTCGCGCCCGTCGTTGCTGCGCCCGGTTTCGTGATGGGCGCGCCAGCCCTGTACGGTCAATCCAGCGCTGCGCAGGCCTGCTCGACCTCGGCCAGCTCGTGCAGGTGGAACCCATGCGCAGTGAACGGCAGCGTGCGCATGAAAGCGGCATCGCCGAACGCCAGGCAGAGCCGGCCGCCGGGGCGCAGCACGCGCGCCAGCTCGGCGAACGGAAATTTCAGTTCGTCCCAGAAGTACAGCGTGTTCACTGCCAGCGCCGCATCGATGCAGGCCGTATCCAGGGGCAGGGCGTGGGCATCGCCTAGGTGGACCTCGGCACGATCCTGAAGTCCATGCATGGCCAGCACCGCGGTGCCCGCCTCGACCATCGCCGCTGAAACATCGACGCCCACATAGCGGCTGTGCGGTGTACGCAACAGATCGGGTGCGAAGGCTGCATTGCCCGGGCCGATCTCCAGGACCTGTTCGCCGGGGGTGACTGACAGCAGGGCGATGGCGGCCCGGTTGAGGTCGCCGTTGCTGCGGTTCATCGATTCGGCCACGACGAGCGCGTGCTCACCGTGCGGGTGGCGCAACTGGGCGGCCAGATGGTCGGGGGAAAGCACGCGCAAGACTCCTGTCGGTGGGCGGCAGGACCTGGCGGCGGCGGAGTCCATCCACCAGCTTAGCCCACTGGTGGCACCGATGGGCGCGCGTGTGAAAAGGGATCGCCCCGCAGCAATGAGGATCGGTGATCAAGAAATCACCATCGTCGCGTCTACTGAGATTGAGTTGTCCACAGGGGGTGTTGATGACTCGTGGGCAAGTTTGTGGATAAGCCGCGTCGGCCCCCGCCGGTACTCGCTGTCAAGATGGGTGGCCAAAAATTCACCGCAGGTCGTGCTGGCGTGAACGGCGCGGCAAGGCTGGAGTACGGTGGCGTAGGGAACGCTGTCCCGGCGCGGGCCGCTCGCGGTACTCTCTTGCGATTGCCGCCACCTGATCCTTCATGAAACGTCACTTCTCGATGTTGCGCGAGTTCCACCTGGCCGACTGGTTCACCCTGGCCAATGCGTTCTGTGGCACCGGGGCGGTCTTTGCCGCCATGCGCTATCTGCAGGATGGCGAACGCAGCTATCTGCTGTTCGGCATGGCCCTGATCCCCTTGGCCTTCATTTTTGATGCGCTGGACGGGCGCATCGCGCGCTGGCGCA
The DNA here is from genome assembly GCF_001807865.1 of Stenotrophomonas sp. HMSC10F06. NCBI lineage: Bacteria > Pseudomonadati > Pseudomonadota > Gammaproteobacteria > Lysobacterales > Lysobacteraceae > Stenotrophomonas > Stenotrophomonas sp. HMSC10F06. The sequence goes on from NZ_KV791310.1 coordinate 79,872, forward strand.
AGTCCAGCTCCACGCTGGGCCGTGAGCTGGATTCGCTGTCGGACATCATTTCCTTCGGTGTCGCCCCGGCCGCACTGGCCTACGCCTGCGGCATGCAGGGCGGCTGGGACTGGCTGGTGCTGAGCTACTTCGTCTGCTGCGGCGTCAGCCGCCTGGCCCGCTACAACGTGACCGCCGAAGCACTGGCTGGCGAGGGCGACAAGGTGCCGTACTTCGAAGGCACCCCGATCCCGACCAGCCTGGCGCTGGTGGTGGTGCTGGCCGTGGCGGCGAGCGTCGGGGCCACCGGCGCGGACCTGTGGCTGGGCCAGTGGCAGTTGGGCCCGTGGCAGCTGCACCCGCTGGTGCTGCTGTTCGCGCTGTCCGGCTCGCTGATGATCAGCAAGACCCTGCGCATCCCGAAGCCGTGAGGCACGGCAGCGCGGCATTGCTATCATCGTTTCCCGAGACGGGAGGACGGTCATGACCACGGCGGGCAGCGGCAGCGGCGCAGGCGATGTGGAAGCCCTGGCGCGGCAGTATTTCAGTGCCTGGGGCGATGCCCTGCGGCACGCTGCGGCACCGCCTGGCCACACCGCCGGCCCCGAGGCGCAAGGCAACTGGCAGCAGGCGATCGACTGGTGGGCACAGATGATGCCCAACGCAGCCAGCAGCCCGGCCGACGAGGCCGTGCACCGCTTCCGTGAACAGGCCGGTGGCTGGTACGGCACCATGCAGCAGGTGGCCGCGCAGTTTGCTGACCGCGATACCACCAGCGCCGACGTCGCGCAGGCGTGGCGCACGGCGGTGCTGGGGCAGGGCGACGGGCTGCTGCAGTGGATGCTGCAGGGCGCCCGCGGACATACCCAGGCCGAGGAGCCGGATCTGCTGCAGCTGTTGGAAACCCTGCAGCGCCAGCTCGGTCCGTGGCTGCAAAGCCCGGCATTTGGTCCCGGCCGTGAGCACCAGGCCCGCTGGCAGGCGCTGTTGCGGGCCCAGCAGGACTACCAGGCGCACTCGCGCGATTACGTGGATCAGATCAAGCAGGCGCTGGAGGATGCATTCACCCTGTTCGAGCAGCGCCTGGCCGAGCACGAACAGCCGGGCAACCAGCTGACCAGCGCGCGGGCGATGTTCGATCTGTGGATCGATGCGGCCGAGGAGGCGTATGCGAAGGTCGCGCTGTCCGAGCCGTTCCAGGCGGTGTACGCCTCGCTGGGCAATGCCCAGATGCGGCTGCGCGCGGCCACCCAGCAGGAGATCGAACGGCTGACCGAGAGCTTCGGGCTGCCGACGCGCACGGAAATGGATGCGGCACACCGCCGCATCGCCGAGTTGGAGCGGCTGGTGCGGCGCATGGCCGGCGGCGCAGGCGATGGCAGGCCCGCCACCCGGCCGGCCGCCTCGAAGAAGGCAGCTCCGACGAAGGCAGCTCCGGAGAAAGCAGCTCCGAATAAGGCAGCTCCGAATAAGGCAGCTCCGGAGAAGTCCGCTCCGAAGAAGTCCGCTCCGACGCAGGCAGCCGCGAAGCAGGCAGCCCCGAAGAAGGCGGCACCAGAACAGAGCAAGGCACCCAAGACGGCGGAAGCGGCTAAAGCCGCGAAAACCACGAAAGCCGCTACAGCCACCCAACCGGTGAAGGCCGCCGCCAAACCCCGGAAACGCAGCGCATGAAAGGTCCCCTGGGCTTCAACGCCGAAGACCTGCTGCAGGAAACCCTGGCCATGCAGCGCAAGCTGATGGATGGCCTGACGCTGCTGCCCTCGGTGGAGGATGTCGAGTACGGCGTCACCACCCGCGAGGAGGTGTGGCGCGATGGCAAGGTCGCCCTGTACCGGTTTGTCGGCGGCCAGGCGCCGGTACGGCGGACGCCGCTGCTGATCGTCTATGCGCTGGTCAACCGGCCGTACATGGTCGACCTGCAGACAGACCGCTCGCTGGTGCAGAAACTGCTGGCGCTCGGCCATGATGTGTATGTACTGGATTGGGGCTATCCGGACCGCTCCGAGCGCTACCAGACGCTGGAGGATTACCTGCTGCGGTTCGTCGATGGCGCGGTGGACCACCTGCAGGCCCACAATGGCGGTGAGCCGATCAACATGCTCGGCATCTGCCAGGGCGGCGTGTTCGCGCTGTGCTACGCCGCGCTGCGCCAGGCCAAGCTGGCCAACCTGATCACGATGGTCACCCCGGTCGATTTCCACACCCCGGACAACATGCTCTCGCACTGGGCACGGCAGGTGGACGTGGATCTGCTGGTGGACACGCTGGGCAACATCCCGGCCGATCTGATGAACGCCAGTTACCTGATGCTCAAGCCGTTCCGGCTCAACGTGCAGAAGTACGTCGGCCTGCTCGACATCCTCGATGACAAGGATGCGTTGGAGGATTTCCTGCGCATGGAAAAGTGGATCTTCGATTCGCCGGATCTGGCGGGCGAAGCGTTCCGTGATTTCATCAAGCAGTTCTACCAGGGCAACGGGCTCATGCACGATGGCGTACGCATCGGCGAGGAACATGTCGACCTCCAGCAGGTGACGTTGCCGGTACTGAACATCTACGCCGAACAGGACCATCTGGTGCCACCGGACGCATCACGCGCGCTGCGCGGCCGGATCGGCAGCGCCGACTACACCGAAAGCAGTTTCCGTGGTGGCCATATCGGCATCTACGTGTCCGGCCGCGCCCAGCGCGAGGTGCCCGGCACGATTACAGACTGGTTGCAGCAGCGCAGCTGAACCTCACGGTGAGGCGGCTGATGCAGTGGCCCGGACCTGCCACGGGCCTGCGTAAGGGGTGTGCACGACATGTACCGTGACCCAGGGCGCGCCCTCACGCATGCCGTGCGGCAACTGTCGGGAATAGGTGAATTCCGACGCGGTCAGAACCTCCACACGACGGCGTAACGGCGTGCCGGCATCGGGCACGGTGTGCTGATGGCGACGGTCGCCGGTGAAGAAAAACCATCCTGCACCGCCGTGTTCGGCGCGCGAGCGGCCGGTGGCCGGATCGAAGTACTCGAAGCGATTACTGCACGCGTCCCAGAGCGAGATGCCGACCACGCCGGGATAGCGTGCGACCTGGTTGCGGCTGCGATCATCGCCTTCATACACGGCAGTGGTGATCCAGGTGCGCTCGGCCAACTGCCTCGCCTGCTCGGAGGCGCCCGGGCAGGCCGGCACGGTGGACGCCTGTGCAAACAGGAGCAGCAGGCTGGGCAGGACCGGGTATGGCATGAAAGGTTCCCGTGCACGAAGGCGAGGACGCTACATTAGTGGCCTGCACTCAGGAGGCACCATGCAACAATCGCGAAAACGCACGTCCGTGGTCCCCGGCATCCTGATCGGGCTGGTCGCCCTGCTGCTGGGCGGCGCGGCCCAGGCGGCGCCGGGCGAGGCCGCCCGCCGCGAGATCGCCGGTCTGATCGGCGCACTGGATGGCTCCAGCTGCCGCTTCCAGCGCAACGGCAGCTGGCACGACGCCGCCGAGGCGCGCGCCCATCTGCAGCGCAAGTACGACTACCTGCTCAGGAAGGACAAGGTGGACACCGCCGAGCAGTTCATCGAGCGCGCCGCCAGCCAGAGCAGCATGAGCGGCAAGCCGTACCGGATCGCCTGCCCGGGCCAGCCGGAGCAGACCGCGGCGGTCTGGTTCACGGCGCGGTTGGCGGCCCTGCGCCAACGCACCCCGTAGACATGGTTCGCGCTAGAGTCGGCATCTACCGGCTCGAGACCCCGTGCATGAACACACCGCCGCGCCCGCTGTCCCGCTCGCTCAACGACCGCATGATTGCCGGCGTCATGGGCGGCATTGCACATCGTTTCGGCTGGAACGTCACCCTGGTCCGGGTGCTGTTCGTGCTGATCTCGATCGGTTCGGCCGCGTTTCCGGGCATCCTGGTCTATCTGATCCTGTGGCTGCTGATCCCCAACGAGGCCGATTGAGCCTGTCGCCGGTGCTGCTGCGGGTACTGCAGATGCTGGGCGCGGTGTGGACCTCGCCCAATACCCTGATCGGTCTCGCCGCGGGCACCACGGCGATGCTGGCTGGCGCGCGTCCGTCCTGGAACGGGCGCGACTGCGCGGTCGTGTTCCGTGAATTTCCCTGGGGGCCGGGCGGGGCGATCACGCTGGGCAACGTGATCCTGCATACCGGCCCGGTGCTCGACGTGCCGTGCCGGACCTACGCGCACCAGGCCGGTCACGCCACCGAGCCGGTGATCGGCCTGCACGACCACGAGCGCGCACACGTCTACCAGTACCTGGTGCTCGGGCCGCTGTATCTGCCGGTGTACCTGCTGTGCGGCGGGGTCAGTGCACGCAACCCGTTCGAGCGCGCGGCCGATGTGTACGCGCTGCAGGGCCGCGGGTGGTGGCCACGGTGGCGTTATTTTCGCGTTAAATCCGTGTAAGAAAAACGTCGGCAACGCGACGTCATCTGCATGCAAAAAAACGTTATTAGCCTGCATGACGAACCAGTCAGGTTTACCGGGGTAAGCTTGCAGCGTTGTATGAGCAACCGTTTTTCTGGAGGAACACATCACATGGCAATCGTTCTTTATGTCGGTGGTAGCAAGGATGGCGACAAGGGCCTGGTGCCGCATGGCTTCAGCAAATCCCAGGCCGATACCGAGCAGGGCCCTGAGATCTACACCGAGCGGTTCATGGAACTGCAGGGCGTAGGCAAGGTGCGGGTGATGGCGCTGGAGTCGATGCGCGATGAGATCGTCCATCAACGCGCTGCCGTGCATTACCGGTAACCCGCAGCACCGCCAAGGCGCCCGTTGATCAAGGGCGCCCGCGCCGGCATCCCGGCCCCACGCAAGGATGCCGGCGTGAACGCGGGACCCCTCGTGTGGTCACCGCCACGGGGCGACAGGTTCGCACCGGACTGTCAACGGCTTTCCCCGGCCGCCCGGCATCGCCAGAATGGGTTCTTTCCGCAAAGCGGCTCCGGCCGGAAGCAATGCCTGACATCAAGCTCGCGCAGCAGATCGCCCAGACCATCGCCGATGAGATCGGTGCCCAGACCGCCCAGGCCCTGGCCGCCATCGCCCTGTTGGACGAAGGCGCCAGCGTTCCGTTCATCGCCCGCTACCGAAAGGAAGTCACTGGCGGCCTGGATGACACGCAGCTGCGCAATCTCGAAACGCGCCTGACCTACCTGCGTGAACTGGAAGACCGCCGCGCCGCGGTGCTGTCCAGCATCAACGAACAGGGCAAGCTCACCGATGAGCTGCGCAACGAGATCCTCGGCGCGGACACCAAGTCGCGCCTGGAAGATCTCTACCTGCCGTACAAGCCCAAGCGCCGCACCCGTGCCCAGATCGCGCGTGAGGCCGGCCTGGAGCCCCTGGCCGACGGCCTGCTGGCGGATCCGGGTCTGGATCCGCAGGTCTTCGGCGCGACCTTCGTCGATACCGACAAGGGCGTGGCCGACGTCAAGGCCGCGCTGGAAGGCGCCCGCGCGATCCTGATGGAGCGCTGGGGCGAGGATGCCGCGCTGGTTGGCGAGCTGCGCACCTGGCTGGGCGAGAACGGCGTGATCCGCGCGCGTGTCGCCGAGGGCAAGGAAGAGCAGGGCGCCAAGTACCGAGACTACTTCGAACATTCCGAATCGCTGGCGAAGATCCCGTCGCACCGCCTGCTGGCGCTGTTCCGCGCACGCCGCGAGGAAATCCTGTTCCTGGAGCTGGACCCGGGCAGCGATGCCGAGGCCGGCAATCTGTACGCCGAGGGCCGCGTCGCGCACAACGCGGGCATCCGCGATGCCGGCCGCCCGGGCGACCGTTGGCTGCTGGACGCCTGCCGCCTGACCTGGCGCGCCAAGCTGCACATGCACCTGCTGCTGGACCTGTTCAACCAGGCCCGCGAAAAAGCCGAGGCCGAGGCGATCTCGGTGTTCGGTGACAACCTCAAGGACCTGCTGCTGTCCGCCCCGGCCGGCCCGAAGGCCGTGCTCGGCCTCGACCCGGGCATCCGCACTGGCTGCAAGATCGCCGTGGTCGATGCCACCGGCAAGCTGGTCGCCACCGACACCATCTATCCGCACGAGCCGCGCCGCCAGTGGGACCAGTCGCTGCACACGATCAAGCAGCTGTGCGTGCAGCACAACGTGGAACTGATCGCGATCGGCAACGGCACGGCCAGCCGTGAGACCGACAAGCTGGCCGGTGAGGTGATCAAGGCGCTGGGCGATACCAAACTGCAGAAGATCGTGGTCAGCGAGGCCGGTGCCTCGGTGTACTCGGCCTCGGAGTTCGCGGCCAGGGAATTCCCGAACCTGGACGTGTCCATCCGCGGTGCGGTGTCGATCGCCCGCCGCCTGCAGGATCCGCTGGCCGAGCTGGTGAAGATCGAACCCAAGGCGATCGGCGTCGGCCAGTACCAGCACGACGTGGACCAGTACCGCCTGGCGCGCGCGCTGGATGCGCGCGTGGAGGACTGCGTCAACGCGGTCGGCGTGCACGTCAATACCGCCTCGGCCGCGCTGCTGTCGCGCGTGTCCGGGCTGTCATCCACCGTGGCCGAGAACATCGTGCGGCATCGCGACGACAACGGTCCGTTCAAGCGCCGCAAGGACCTGCTGAAAGTGCCGCGCCTGGGCGAGAAGACCTTCGAGCAGTGCGCCGGCTTCCTGCGCATCGCCGATGGCGACCAGCCACTGGATGCGTCTTCGGTGCACCCGGAAGCCTACCCGGTGGTGGAGCGCATCGTGGCGGCCACCGCACGCCCGATCAAGGCCCTGATCGGCGACGGCAGCTTCCTGCGCGGGCTCAAGGCCGAGCAGTTCACCGACGAGACCTTCGGTGTGCCGACCGTGCGCGACATCCTGAAAGAGCTGGAGAAGCCCGGCCGCGATCCACGTCCGGAGTTCAAGGCGGCCCGCTTCGCCGACGGTGTCGAGGAACTGAAGGACCTCAAGGTCGGCATGGTCCTGGAAGGCGTGGTCAGCAACGTGGCTGCGTTCGGTGCCTTCGTGGACATCGGCGTGCACCAGGATGGGCTGATCCACATCTCCGCGCTGTCGGACACCTACGTCAAGGACCCGCGTGACGTGGTCAAGGCCGGTGACATCGTCAAGGTGAAGGTGCTGGAGGTCGACGTGGCGCGCAAGCGCATCGCGCTGACCCGCCGCCTGGATGACACCCCGGCCCCGGCCAAGGCCCCGGGCGAGCGCGACGCGCGCCCGGCCGGTGGCGGCCGCCGTGACGGTGGGGCGGGCAATGGCCTG